>JANLHK010000122.1 GCA_024653645.1 Candidatus Roizmanbacteria bacterium
AGACGCTATACAACTGGCGACCAGTATGTATACTAAAGCCAATTTATTTATCACTAACGATCAAAAAATACAATCATTTAAGGAAATTACTATAAAGAAGCTCGTATAAATTTAGTTGCGCTTCTGCAAAAATTGTTCATGCTTCTCACGTTCTTTCTCAAAAATCTCCGGATCATTCTGGTAATGCACAATCATGCGGGCAGCGTATTGCGCACCCAAATGGTGGGGCATAATCACATAACTGGCCCCTGCTTCATATAATTGCTCAGCTTCATGAGCATAATGAGATAACACAATAATGTTAGTTTTTTTATTACGGGTACGAATAAACTGTACCAATAACAGGTTTGTTTCAAAATCAGGAATCGTCGATACCGCCAACGATACCCGCTTAAAACCCAACTCGTCTAAAAACTCAGTATCCCCGGCATCTCCATACAAATGAGGGTGTGTTTCATTTTTTAGACGAGTGACGGCGTCTGGATTGAAATCGACAACGACATAATTCCGTTCTATTTTCTTGAACGATTCTACAAAGTCCCTGCCGACACGATTATATCCGAATAAAACCGTATCATACTTGTTCTCAGGTATCGATCCAACCCGATTGTTTCCTGTTGAAAGTGAAAATAACGAGAGCACCGGTTCGATGGCTGGATACAGTTTATGAGCATACAGTATGAGATAGGTTGAACCCGCAATGGTGATAACACCTACCATGGTGACGAGTGACACCACCTCCTGTGTGACATATCCTAACCCACTGGCAACGGTAATGAGGATAAACGAAAACTCACTTACCTGCCCAAAACTGATGGCGGTAAAAAAACTCGTGCGCTTAGTATAGCGCAGTACATTCATAATAACGTACATAATCAACGGATTACCGACCAATACAAACAAGGTAAGTGCAACCACACTGACCGCCATTGATCCACTCGCCGAAAACGTCATACTTCTGCCCAAGGTAATGAAGAACAGGATAATAAAGAAGTCACGAAGGGGGCGCAAACGGCTCGAAATTTCAAGTGCATAGGGAGTGAGTGATAACAAAACCCCCGCAATGAGTGCTCCTATCTCAACCGAAAATCCCAACGCATAAAATAGACTCGCAAATCCCATACCCCAGGCAATAGAAAATAAAAATAGGAGCTCTTGAGATTTGGCTCCGTAGAGCCCCAGACGCTCCACTATGCGTTTCGACAAGAGGTACATGGCGAGAATGGCCAGTACCGCTTTAACCCCCATGAGTAAGAATGTCGAAGATCCGGAACTCATGAATACCAAAATCAGGCTCGCCACAATATCCTGTACCAGCAGCACACCAATAGCTATTTTTCCGTATAACACATGCATGTCACCCTTGTCCGACAGCAACTTAACAATGATGATAGTCGATGAAAACGTCAGTGCGAGTGATGTATAGACTGAAGCCATCAAGGGATATCCCAATACCCGCATCACCAAAAATCCCAAGATAGCAGTCAACGATACCTGAGCTATTCCTGTTAACAACGATGGTTTGCCCACTTCCTGTACTACTCGAGGACTTAAGTTAAGACCAACAATAAACAGCAAAATAGTAACACCAATCTTAGAAAAGACATCAAGCACCTCAAGCGAGTGACCCATATTAAGCACGTATGGGCCCAACAGTATACCGGTTATAATATATCCCAGTACGGGAGGTTGTCGAAGGAGGCGACAAATAAACGCCAACAGAGCGGCGGCAACCAGAATAAGACTGAGTTCAACAAAAATACCCATATATACTACATCCTACTTAAATTCAAGATAGAGCTCAATAGAAGACCAAAAAAATTATGGAAGCAATTTCAATACCTGCCACCAGGCAGTAATATAGTCAGCTCGGCGGTTCTGATAGGTAAGATAGTAGGCATGCTCCCACACATCAAGGCCAAAGATAGGAGCATCGCCCGTGAGATAGGGTGAATCTTGGTTGGGGGTACTATACATCTTAAGCTCACCATTACCATCTCTCACCAACCAAGCCCATCCGCTGCCAAAACGATTGAGCGCCAGTGCTGAAAAATCCTTTTTAAACTCATCCATTGATCCATAGGTTTTCTCTATCTCAATAACCAATGCTGTATCTACTTCCTTTTTGGGACCAAGAATCGACCAGAACAACGTATGATTCAAATGCCCTCCTCCGTGATTGCGCAATGTCATCTTATCTGCCTCTGCTACAGACAATGAATCGAGTGACTTCATTAACCCATCGAGTGGCTTCTTTTCATACTGAGGGTATTTTTCAAGAAGCGCATTCAGTTTGTCAATATAGGCCTGATGATGCTTCGTGTAGTGAATTTCCATGGTGCGGGAGTCAATATGCGGTTCAAGAGCTGAGTAAGTGTAGGGTAATGGTGGCAATTTATACGTCATGATTCGATGCGTTTCTCAAACTCGCGTTTGATGTTTTTCCATTGATTTTTAAAATGAGCACGCAATGGTACTAATTTTGCCTTGCTCGTTTCGAGGTTCTTCTTAAAATGCATGAGTGTTTTTTCAATAGCGGCGGAGTAATCTTCTTCTGTCAACTTACCTGCCTCTTTATACAAATGTGCTGCACGGGTTAAGACCGAATCTTTAACCTCATTATAAAGCTCAGTGGTTTCATCGCTTTTTTCAGCAAAAAACTGTTTGATGTCCTTATCGACACCTGATTTTTTCAGTGTTATATTAAGCTCAACAACCTTCTGCTGTACCCATTCACGATTTTTTTTACCCGATTTGGGAGCAAGAAGCATGCCGGCCAAAGCGCCCAGTGCTGCACCTAACATAAACACCATTCCTGATTTTTTTGCCATTAGTAATGAGCATAGCATATACGAACTATATTGTAAAGATACCTCAGTATCTTAATACACGTATAATAATCTTGTTCAAACTAAAAAAGACATAAAATAATTTCTATAAGTCTAAGATTCATATCTAAATACGTACTTATTGTGCCCTGCTATATACCAATGATATAACACTCAATTACAAAAAGGAGGTGGCGTTTGCCACCTCCTTTTTAACTCAACAGATCGATTTCTGTAAACGTTTACATCATGCCGCCCATACCACCCATGCCGCCCATACCCATGTCTCCACCTCCTCCTACTCCTGATTCTTTCTTTTCAGGCAAGTCGGTAATCAATGCCTCAGTGGTAAGAATCACGCCACCCACTGACACGGCGTTCTCAATCGCACTTCTGGTTACTTTGGCCGGGTCTATAATACCTTTTTTGTACATTGAGCCAAACTCACGCGCCAACACGTCATAGCCATAGTCGGCAATCTTGCTGTCTTCAATAACTTTGACAATATGCCCGCCGTCTTCACCAGCGTTAGCACACAGCATGCGCACCGGCTCCTCGAGAGCGCGGTATACAATATCAATTCCCACGCGCTCTTCTTCAACTTCTGTCTTGTCCCGCAGAGCCATTAAGGCTTTGCGTGAGCGTAACAGAGCAGTCCCACCTCCGGGAACAATCCCTTCTTCAAGCGCGGCTTTGGTTGCGGCAACCGCATCATTTACCCGCTCTTTCTTCTCTTTCATTTCCACTTCCGTGGCGGCACCGACATTAATAACCCCCACTCCGCCCGTCAGCTTTGCCAAGCGCTCCTGCAGCTTTTCCTTATCAAAGTCTGAGGTTGATGCATCAATCTCACGCTTTATGCCGGCAATACGGCCATTCAGTGCTGCTTTCGTTCCTTTGCCGCCAATAATGCGGGTGCTTTCTTTGTCTGACCATACCTTGTCAGCTCGTCCGCAGTCTTCAATCTCAACCGAGTCAAGCTTGCGACCCGTGTCTTCAGAAATGACGACACCACCGGTCAGCGTTGCAATATCCTCAAGCATTGCTTTGCGTCGATCTCCAAAGCCAGGTGCCTTGATCGCCAGTACGTTAAACGTACCGCGCAGCTTATTCACTACCAGTGTTGCCATAGCCTCTCCATCAACATCATCAGCAACAATGACCAAGTTTTTACTTACTTTCACAAATTTCTCCAAAAACGGTAATAAGTCTGAGATGGCTGATATCTTTTTGTCCGTAATAAGGATGTATGCGTCATTGACCTCAGAGACCATTTTGTCAGAGTCAGTTGCCATGTAGGCCGACACGTAGCCTCGATCGAACTCCATACCTTCTTTATATTCAACCTCCATCTGCAAACCTCTACCCTCTTCAACCGTCACCACACCATCTTTTCCTACCTTCTGTATGGCTTCGGCAATAAGAGCACCAATTTTTTCGTCGCCCGCAGAAATGGTTGCCACCTGTACAATGGCGCCCTTGTCAGATAACGGAACAGCCTTTGCCATCGCTTTAATCTGACCAACAACCGACTCCAATGCAGTCTCAAGACCACGGCGCAATATCATGGCATTAGCGCCAGCAGTGACTGAGCGCATACCCTGATTCACAATGGCCTGGGTTAGGAGGGTGGCAGTCGTAGTACCGTCACCAGCAATATCATTGGTTTTGCTCGCTGCTTCCTTAACCAACTGTGCACCCATATTTTCAAATGGGTCAGGCAACTCTATTTCTTTTGCTACTGATACCCCATCGTGCACGACGGTTGGAGCGCCCCATTTTTTATCAAGCGCGACATTGCGGCCACGGGGACCGAGTGTGGTGGTGACGGCTCGTGCCAGTGCATTAACGCCAGTAACGAGATTGCGGCGGGCGTCATCACCAAATGAAAGTTGTTTTGCCATGTATTTTTTTTAAATTTGTAAATTATTATTCAACAATTGCCATAACGTCTTTTTGCTCTACCAACAGCCATTCTTGCATGCCGACTTTTACCTCATTGCCTGCCCATTTCTTATACAGTACCTTCTGGCCTTTTGTAACCACCATAGCAACGGCCTTGCCCTTTTCATCGACTGAGCCGGGACCCACCGCCATGATTTCACCCACTTGAGGTTTTTCTTTTGCACTATCGGGAAGCAAAATACCTGATGCTGTTTTAGTTTCAGGGTCAAGGGGTTTAATTAATACGTAATCAAAGAGAGGTTTGATGCTTTGTGTAGCCATAAGTATTATATATTAGTAATAATTTTTAACGATTCTATGCAATGGTATTAATACCATATATACCCTCACATTGTCAAGCAATAGTCGTGAGTGCTAACCCTCTTCCGATGGTCGTAAATCTGCTATTATGAATAGATATGGAACAGCATCCTATCCCGCGTCAAATAACCACCTTTGAATTTAAACTCGTGGGGCAGCTCACGGTGCGCCAATTCCTGTATCTGGCTCTTGCCTCAGGCGCAGCGGTATCACTGTTTTTCCTCGTTCCCAAAATCCTGTTTCTTAACTTTCTCGCTGCTACCATTCCGGTGTTGTTTGGTATCGGTTTTGCCTTTGTTCCGATTAATGACCGTCCCATGGAGGTATGGGTGCGTAATTTAATAAAGCGCTTAACCTCACCGACTCAGTATTACTTTCGGAAACACAATCGCCCGCCGCGCATTATGATGGGCATTACCCTACCACCGAAGGAGGTTATGCTAGAGTACCTGAAGGCAAAGCAAAAACTTGAAGCCTATGAATTTACCAGCCGCAGTAAAAACAAACGGGAGGAAATTATGAGCGGTATCAGCGACCAAACAGCGAGTAAAGTGGATCGCGTGAAGACAGCCCTTCAAGCCAGTAAGCCGCTGGTCAAAACTCCGGCGGTAGCAGTGAAGCTGCCACCATCAGTACCCGTTGCTCAACCAACGGACACGACGGTATCAGTCAAAGAGGAAGAGCTCGCCCACAGTGTTCTGCCGGTCGGTGGCGATATGTTTACGGTGCAAGGGCTCGCTCTATCAACCAGCAATATTCCCCTGCCGAATATGCTGGTATATTTGCGCGACAACGGTAAAACCGTCCGCATTATGAGAACCAATGCTCAAGGTGCTTTTTCCAATGCCATTCCGCTTATCAAGAAGCCCTACAGCCTGGTAGTTGAGGATCCTCGCAAAACCTATTCGTTTGCTACAATGACCATAGACGGCAGTACCATGCCGCTCACGGTTACCGGACAACATATATGAAGAGAAAACAAACCGCACCAGTCAAATCAACGACGCAGGAATTTATTGAACTGCGTGAGGTAGAGGATGATGTTATTTTGCTCAAAGACGGATCATGTGCGCTGGTAGTGGAAACGTCTGCTATTAATTTTTCACTGCTGGCGGCTGAGGAACAGGATACGCTCGTGTACTCCTTTGGGTCCCTCTTGAATTCATTATCATTCTCCATTCAAATTGCCATTTACTCGGATAAAATGAATATCTCTGACTACTTACTGTACCTGAACAGCAAATTGAACAAGGAAAACAATCCTACTATTCGCAGCTGGCTGTTAAAGTACATTGATTTTATTAAAAGCATTGTGACCAAAAATACCATTCTTAAAAAGCGGTTTTTCATAGTCATTCCGTTTTCAAAGCTTGAATTGGGAGCAAAGGCAGCGGTATCAAGCTTTTCCGCCGATTACCTGTTCCAAAGGGCAAAAACTGCCTTGTACCCCAAGCGTGACCATATTTTGAGGTTACTTTCCCGACTCGGACTGAAAGCCAGTCCATTGCGCAAAACCGAATTGGTGAACTTTTACTACAATCTCTATAACCCGCACGCCACCGGCGTAGATCTTATTGATGCTTCGATGTTTGAAAGTTACCTCGTACACGGCACATGAGCTTGTTTAAACCAAAAAAGAAGGAAGAAAAGGTGTCGGCAACACCAGCCAGTGCGCCCGGCAGCGCCGCTAAAACAGGACCGGTTAAAACCGATAAAATCGCCGAGCGCTTTGCGCTGGGTATGACCAGTGTGGGTGATATTGTCGCCCCATCCTATGTTGAAGTTGATTTCTCACACATCATGGTAGACAAGCACTATTACACCACGTTGTTTGTCGTGGGATACCCCCGCTATGTCGGACCCAATTGGCTGAACCCGCTGATCACCTTTGATCATCCTCTCTATATATCTATGTATATTTATCCCACCCAATCAAAAATCGTGTTGGAGGATTTGAAACGGAAAATAGGCGAAATGGAAGCGACTATTGAGGGTGAGGTCCGGTCAGGCAAGGTGGTCGACCCCACGGTACAGGTTGCCCTTGATGACGCCCTGTCCCTGCAGGCCGAAATAGCAAAAGGGGCTGAACGGTTTTTCCAGTTTGGACTCTACATCACCATTCCCGCCGACACCAAAGAAGAGCTGGAAACTAAAACGAAAGAGGTATCCAGCATGTTATCATCGCTGCTAGTTATTTCAAAGCGTGCGGTGCTTGAGGCAGAAGAAGGATTTAAGTCAACACTGCCGCTCTTTATGGACCAACTGGCAGTATGGCGCAATATGGACACGACCTCGCTGGCCATGACCTTCCCATTTATCACCTCATCACTATCTGAAGATAAGGGTATTTTGTACGGTGTCAATCAGAGCGATACGAGTCTCGTTATCTTTGACCGATTCGGCCTTGAAAACGCCAATATGGTGGTGCTGGGTAAGTCCGGAGGAGGAAAAAGCTTTTTGGTTAAGCTTGATGTGATGCGCCAGCTCATGGTGGGAGTTGAGGTCATCATTGTCGACCCTGAAAATGAGTATCAAAACGTGTGCAACAAGTTTGGCGGCGAGTATGTACAGTATGCTCTCTCCAGCCCCGTGCGCATCAACCCTTTTGACCTGCCCATCGGTGAAGCCGAGGAAGATGCGCTGGCCAATAACGTACTGTCGTTGCACACCCTCATGAAAATCATTATGGGTGAGTTGACGCCCGAGGAAGACGCGCTGCTTGATAAGGCGCTGATTATGACCTACCAGCAAAAAGGCATTACCCAGGATCCGTTGACGCATAACAATGAGCCTCCCCTGCTGGAGGATTTGTATAAGGTGCTGATTGGTATGGAGGAACCGGCCTCACAGTCAATGGCATTCAAGTTTGAAAAATTCATTAAAGGATCAGCCTCCGGTATATTTAATTCACAATCAAACTTCCATTTCAAAAACAAACTCACGGTGTTTGGCATTCGGGATCTGGAAGAAAACCTGCGCCCAGTGGCCATGTACATTACCCTCAACTACATTTGGACCAAGGTGCGCCACGAGAACAAACAGCGTGAGTTGATTATTGATGAAGCATGGTACCTAATCAAACAAAAAGATACCGCAGAGTACATCTTTAACTTTGCCAAGCGGGCGCGCAAATACGGATTGGGATTAACGACCATTACGCAGGATGTTGAGGATTTCTTGGCAACCAATGAAGGAAAGGCGATAATTACCAACTCAAGTATGCAGATACTCTTGAAACAGTCCCCGGTTGCTATTGATAAAATTGCCGAAATATTCTATCTTACCTCAGGCGAAAAACACTATTTACTGTCAAGCGGCGTGGGAGAAGGCTTGTTGTTTGCTGGACCATCTCACGTTGCCATTCAGGTATTAGCCGCACCACATGAAAAAGAAATTATCGATGGTTAAGCAGTTATTACAATTCCCGCATATTTCCCGAATATTCTCCGCACGATTCATTTCCCTCTCTGCCCATCTCTGTCTCCTTGTTGGCTTTTTACTGTTAGGAAGCGCTAATATTTACTACTTCACTTCCCTTCCTCGCAATCTCCGCGGGCTCCTGGCACAGCCGGTTAACGCGTCACTGCTCAATATCGTATTAACCGAATCAAGTACCGAGCCGGTAGAAGCAGTTGTGGTGGATATACTACAACAACAGGGCAGGGCTGATCTGGTTCAGAAACACATCAGTATGAGTACCGTGCGCAATCAACAACTGGACGGTATTACCGCCCTGCTGCAAAAAAACCCCTTATTCGTTGATGGGTATGGATATAAAACAATGTTACTCTACCGAAGCGGACGTTGTGAAGATGCACGCAATATAATTGCTCAAGCGCGTACGCTGGACCCCATGAGGGAAGATATTGCACTGATTGAAGCAAAGCTCTTAGCTTCGTTTTCGCATCCAGAAGCCTGCGGCCGAGAGAATACCCGGTAACGCAAGTAGAATGGTGGGAGAACCCGTTTCAGG
>JANLHK010000123.1 GCA_024653645.1 Candidatus Roizmanbacteria bacterium
AATGAGCAGGATAAGGCCAATGGTGGTCGCACCCAACAGTACCGCCGCCGCCTGGCCTTTGGTTACGAGTGCATTAAATCGGGCCGTATTGTTTTGAGCAGCTGCCTCAGAAAGCAACGGGAATAACACTACCTTGATACCTGAGGTAATTATGCCAGCTGATAGCGACATAATGCGTGCCGCATAGTTGACGGTACTTACCGCCCCCTCGCCTAGTCCAGTGGAGGAAAAACGGAGCAGCCAGGTATCGCTTCGCAACAGTACATAGGCACCGATCAGTGGAAGCCAGGATTTAAACAGATTATTACTTTCAGATCGCGGAGCCGATAGATCAAGCTGGGCAAATGGCATGAGACAGATAAACTGTACTGCGTAGTTAACCAGAAATCCCACGGATAGCGCATAGGCACCGAGCCATGAGCCAAAAAAAGCAACAATCAGTGCGTTCACACTTGCGCCAATCAATTGGATCAGAGGTGGAATAATAAAATGTTTTTTAGCGTAAGCCATACTCATGAGTTGTGCATTCAGTAATCCCAGCAGAAACGTGGGGGCCATGATACGAAGATGTTGCACTCCTCGGGTACCCTGCTCTCCAAAAAGGAGCAGTAACACCACCCAGGGAATAACAGCGGTAACTATAGTTAGTACGCCACCTACTAGTGAAAGTTGCTTAAACCATGAGCCAGCCATGCGCGTGGCAGCTTTAGCTTTTCCTTGCAGTGCCTGGGTATAGGGTGGCAAAAACATATCGTTAATGCTGGCGTACATGGTGGTCATAAAAATGGTGGGAAGTGTCACGGCAAGTAAAAATTCATCGAGAGATCCTGAGACACCAAACAGGCGCGCAATAATAAGCTGAGTGGCGACGTTGACAATGGTTGTGATGCCAAAAATAGTGGTAATCCAAAATGCCTTACGCTTGTACATGAATCTTATTGTATCACGCTTATTATTAATGGCCCCGCATTGCAGTAAGTGTATTCTCTGCTCGATGAAGCAGGTCCTGCGCCATGTTATGCGGTTGAGCCTTTTGCTCAAAATATAAATGGGCATGGCACACTCTTGCCATGCGGTCGGCATACGCCCGTAACCCTGCTGCGAACTGGTCACTTACCTGGGGATTTAATACAATTCCCCGTGAAATTAATGGATTGTCGGCACCCATACTGCCAATGCCAATTGAATGCAGATATTCCTGGGTGGGGTTAAAGGCATAATAGATATGCGGAAGCGTATAGGTATCAGTGCCCAGTACGGCATCAATAGCCTCCAGTTTCGCCTGTTCATCAAGTGCCGTGGGTAATAAACAGGTGGGTGCTACATGGAGACGTTGATCAATCATGCCAACAAACGACCCGGTGGTAGAAGAATAAATAACCGGAAGAAGCCACCCGCCATTATAGGGCATAATAGAGTGCTTTAGATTACTAAAGGCATTAGGGTCTAGGGGTTGGCGCAGTTCGCGAAACGAGGCGCGTGCGTGTGCAGCGGCTTCATGCGCGGTTTGCAGCTTTACGCGACTATCTAGCAGGGTTACCAACTCACGGCGCATAAGCGCCAGGTAATCATCGGGCGGGGGCAGTTGTCTTGCGAGAAGGTATTTATCAAAACATACCGTATCTGCAGACATTATTAACCTCAGTATGCGCCCTGTTTATGGAGTTCGCAAGCCCATCAGTGAAAGCCAGTTATACAGTCCGTCTATAATGGGGGCATTGGATGGATCGGGCGTAATAATGCCCCACTCGCCATGACCATTATGGGTATGCACCAGCTGGACAAAAAAGAGATTATCAAATTCTCCTAATCCAAAACATGACCCTTCAGGGTGAGCATCATACGTTAAGTCTTGTGGTTGTATGCCCATCCGTGTCCGGGTGATATATACCGCCTCATGAATAGCGCGTATTTTTTCTTGCATGTCGGGTACAGCTTCAACGGAGCTGGTGGTGCATAGCTCTATTTTCATACTTCATTATACTATAGGATTACTGTGATATACTAACTTTCATGAATATGGAGGTATATAAACTTATACGACATGAATGTAAGAGCCCACATCAACCACTTATGTCAGATCCAGATCCAAGAGAATCGGTATTTTGGCAAGCAAGCACTTTTCCTCATGCAGATGTTCTCTCTATTAATCCAAAAGGACTTGCAACCTTTGTACATAATGATTTGGACATACCTCACAAAATGGTGCTTTCTCCACGAGCATCAGAAAATAGCGCTCATGCCAAAATAGAGCCACCTCATCGCTTACATCTTTTTTTAGATCTCCCCCAAGACGAAACGGTTAATCCCTATGAATATCGTTTTGTGCAGTCCTATGCATACCAGGCACAAGCGGCACTTCATCATGCTTTAGCTGATGCTATTGTGCTTAATTGGTCTAGTCATTTAGATGAATATCAAAGGGCGAATCTTGCAGTCTCAACCGCAATAGCAGGTGGATTATCTTCAATATTGGCGTCTAGTACTATACAGCAGGTGGTCAATGGGAATGATATGGACTGGTCTCGTGCGGCTTCTGCATTCATCACTCCGTTCTATGTGTTTATGATCAACCATGTGATTTTGAGTAGAGTACTTGAGCCATATCGTTTTAAGAATAAGTCACTTCATAGAACTTATAATAATAACAGAATAGAGCAAGACACATTTATAGAATATGTGCGCTCTCTCATGCCGGTGAATGAGGTGCAACGACTGATTGTTCCCTCTCTTAAGTTAGCGACTATTATGCCCCATGATATTTTTGTACCGTCTCCCGATAGTACGGAGTACTCATTTGTACCGCCTAGGAAGTGACATGCCACCAGGGCTGAATCCAAAAGTGCGAAACCATGACTGAATACTGAATAAGCAGTAAAGCAAGTAATATCCACCGTAGCTTTGTGTTTGACGCAGCGCCTGCAATGCCAAAGGCATATACGAGTGCAATAGGCATGATATACGTAAGGCGCACTGCTGAGTAGTGATTACCTCTAAGGTTAAACAAAAGATAGATACCAAGTGCAGTTACTGCATAAGCAAATACAACCATTGCCGCTCTATTATGTTTATGCCAAAAATGTATGAGCCCGTATATAGACAGTGGCAGCAATACAAACCCCAGGCTCCACAATACCAGTACTTTTTTATGAAATGATACAAATGGCGTTATAGCGTTATGTCCATCCTGCCAAAAGCTGTTCCAAGATCCGCCCAAGAATGAATAATATTGAGTCGTAAACATATCCACTTTCCATATCCAGTCAATCCTGGTAAAAAAATAAAGATTGCGTCGTATGGGTGTTGATGCAACGTTAAGCGGATTATTCGGTGAATGTTCAGGGGTTCGAATAAAAATAGGAACTATAATAGCTATGAGCAAAATAATTCCTAATAGAGTTATTGCGATAAATTTTTTTGTTGGGTACAGTTTCTTACCGTTTGCCGCTTGAATAATGAGTGCAGTAACATATGCGGGAATGGCGGTAAATATGCTTACTTTGGTATAAAAACCAAGAGCTAAAAAAATGTTAGTAAATAGCATGGCACGCAACAATTCCCTCTTTGTCTTGGCGTATGCGATAAAAATAGATGCCACAATAACAGCACAAATGAACGTTGCATTGAGAAGCTCATTTGTGGCCATAGGAGGAAAGATATTAAGCATGGGAAGTGCCAGTAGGGAAAATGTCCCCAATAGTATTTGCCATTTGTGAGTAAAGACTTTTTTTAACCCTATATATGCAACAAGCAAGAAAATAAAGAAAATAATTGGATTTACAAACTGCAAAGCCTTGATATTCATGCGAGTCACTAGGATAAACAATGCGCCGATAATGTAGTATAAGGGAGGTTGGTGTGTCTCCCATTGGTTAGGATTAGGTAATGACCAGTTTTGAGCTATGTACTGCGCATAATACACATGCCCTGAACCATCAAATCCATGACTAGGCTCATATAGCAAGGCATTGTGGATATGAAGGGTTATAGATATGCCAGCCAGTATAAGAATTACCGCAACGATAACTATACGTATATTATTTGTTATTTTTTGCATACATGAATCCTTTTAGTATATAGGGTAAGGCAGAAGGTTCACATGCGAGTTGGTACATAATTCTTCGGGCGGCACAAACAATATTTTCCGGCATCGAAAAGTTTTTTCCCAAGAAGTAGCCATAGTTAAACTGGTTACTTCTAAATACCTCTTGAGTATTAAAATTGTTTCGAGTCCCTCCCTCTTTTGATTGAAAGTGCTGCACGAGAGCCTTTGGCTCAAATATGAGCGAGTTTTTCCATCGTTTGCTTACGCGATAGCCCAAGTCGATTTCATTAAACGCATAGATGGGTGGCGCAAGCTTTTCATCAAACCCCCCTATCTCCTGCAGAGTCTTTTTCCGAAAAGACATATTGCATCCGTAAGGAAAATCAACAAACACCTGGTGTTCTGAAGAAAAGTTTTTAATAAACCCTGCACCGTACCATGCTATTTTTCCCACCCTCGATTCCTCATTTTTTATTTTTTTATTTTTATTAATTACCCGCCCGGCTACACCGAAAGTCGATTCGCGCTCGTATGCGTTAATATGAGCCTTAATTGCAGACTCGGAAATTGATACATCATCATCGAGGTACAGTACAATAAGCGCGCTTGCCTGTTGCCAGCCAAGGTTTAAATATTTA
>JANLHK010000002.1 GCA_024653645.1 Candidatus Roizmanbacteria bacterium
CTAAAACTGGTGAATAATGGATACAAATGGTGTTTTCTGGTGAACACGGAATGGCAGTGACAAGCGGGGGCAGAATAGCGCTTCCTAAAAAGATACGTGAGGCTATTACTGGAAGCATGTGCGTGATCACCAGAGGATTTGACCAGTGCTTGGCAGGGTACGACAAAACTGATTGGGAAGACCGCTCACGGGAATTTCTCTCACAGTCGCTCATTGAAACAGCAAATATGGCCGTTAAACGCATGATGTTTTCCGGAGCCGTTCAGGTTGAGCTTGATGAGCAGGGACGATTCGTCATTCCCAAATCATTGGCTGCTTATGCCCAGATAGGTACGAAAGTTGTTATTGCCGGTGTTGGCGACCATTTTGAACTATGGGATGCCGACAAGTGGGAAGCGTACGCACAGAAAGCGTTGGAAGAAGTGCACAGTATGAGCAACCAAACACATGGATAAGTATCACACACCGCTGTTTGCGGCGGAGATAGTAGCTCTTTTACAGGCACACGACTGCAAAGTTATCGTAGACGGTACATGCGGCGAGGGTGGGCATACCTTGGCATTCCTGAAAGCAGGCATGCGAGTGATTCCCATGGACTATGACACTCGCCTTATTGAGCGGGCACAGAGCCGGCTCAATAAAGAAGGATTTAGTGATACAAAAGTGCAGCGAGGAAATTTTGCACAGATGCAGGACGTGGTGCGAAAAAGCGGGCATGGGCTGGTTGACGCCGTGCTATTTGATGTCGGCATATCGCTGCATCACATAAAGGCACTGAAAAAAGGATTTTCATTTGAAAACAGCGAACCGTTAGACATGCGCGCTGACAGCAGCGCTATCGAGATGGCGAGCGACTATATTAACAAGTTAACAGAAGGAGAACTCTATGAGCTTATTGCAACGGGTTCTGAAATTACCAGTAGTCGAAGACTTGCTCACCTTATTATTGAGCGACGCGGATACGGTCCGCTAACAACAGTCGGAGACCTACGTATGATAGTAAAAAAATTAGGATACAGTGACAAAGAGGAGAATATGATTCTCGCCCGCCTTATGCAGGCATTTCGTATTGCCGTCAACAATGAACTGGGATCATTAAAAGAGGGATTAGTTCAGGCTGCAGAGCTAGTGCGATTAGGCGGGTTGGTTATCACGATCACCTTTCATTCCTTGGAAGACCGATTGGTAAAACTGTATTTTAAAAAGCGTTCGGACTTTTCTGCGGCACTGTCCAAACCCCATCGCAACATTGATTTACCATTTGCGGAGAGCGCACAACTGCGGGTATATGCAAAGCAATAATCAACAAAACTATAAAAGAACCATAACGGTGTGGGTAGTGATTATCATGGGATTATTCACCACGAATATGGTATTGTCACATACTATGTTTGTGACCAACACCAGCATTGCATCGCTTGAGCATGAGCTGGTTGAATCACAACGCCAACTGCAGGAGTACCGAGTACAGATGGCGCGGGTTACTTCATCAGAAATTATTCTTGCGAGGGCGAAAAAACTGGGCTTTGTGAAAAGTCCAACCGTACTCTACTTGATGAATAATGAATTTGCTAAGAGATGAATCTGATACGGCTGGCCTTTTTGTTGTTTATTGTTTCCTTTGGTTTTGTGATCCACCGTTTGTTTGTCATACAGGTACTGCATGCGGATAAATACATCCCCATTCAGAAATTTTTAAAGGTTGAGCGGGTGTTATCGCTGCGGGGCGAAATTCAGGATGTCAACCATAACCCTCTGGCAGTTAACCGTCGAGTATATAGTGTCTATGGCAATACGAAAAAACTGAATGAGGACCGATCAGTTGCTGACAAAATCCAATCAATCTTGAAGATAAGCGACGCAACGATGAATGCGACGCTGCGCAAAAATAACTGGCAGAAAATAGCCTCAGGCATCGATAGCAAGATTAAAGACTCGTTAGGTACCTATTACCCCACTTACCTTAACTTGGAAGAGGAATGGATCAGAAGCTATCCCGAGGGGTCGTTGTCTGCCCATCTGCTTGGTTTCGTGGGACGAGATGACGTAGGCAATCCGCAGGGATATATCGGTACGGAAGGCTATTTTGAACAGGAGCTGCGGGGATTGCCGTCAGTTGCTGAGCGGGAATCGGATATTCGGGGCGTATCCCTTATCGGTGGAGCCAATGACCAATCTGACGGCCGTTCAGGCTTAACCATACGACTTACTATTGACCGTACCGTACAATCCTTTTTAGAATCTTTGTTGTATGACGGGGTCTATCAGCATACGGCAAAGCGTGGTTGCGGTGTGGTGATGGAGCCCTCATCAGGCAAGATTCGCGCCATGGCCTGTGTTCCGGCATTCATTCCCCGTAATTACTTTATGTATCAGGATATTGACTTCAGCAATCCACTCATATCAACCGTGTATGAGCCTGGATCAACTTTTAAACCACTCGTGGTTGCCATGGGTCTTGAGGAAAAAAAGATCAAGGAAAAATCGACGTTTGATGAAAGCGGACCGGTACAGATAGGCGAGTATGCCATTCGCACCTGGAACAATGAGTATCATGGAACGATATCGTTGTCAGAAGTGCTTGCCCAATCATCCAACGTCGGTATGGTGCGTATCATCCAGAAAGTGGATAAACGGAAAGTCGAGCAGTACTTAACCAAATTAGGATTGTATGAGCAAACGGGCATTCAATTGCAGGGGGAGGCCTTGAGCCTTATTAAAGACAGTAGCGAATGGTACCCGATTGATTATGCCACCATTTCCTTTGGGCAGGGCATTGCGGTGACGCCCATTCAGTTGGTGACTGCCTTCTCGACTTTAGCCAACGGCGGCTATCTGATTCCTCCTACCATTGTAGAAAGCATGACTGATGAAACGGGTAATGATATTTTTATGCCACCCAGTGCACATCAGCGGGTGTTCTCTCCGCAAACGGTCAATATTATGCAGCGTCTACTGAAGAATTCCGTTGATAAATCCGAGGCAAAGTATCCACAAAAACCCGAAGGATACAGTTTTTGCGGTAAAACCGGAACCGCCCAAATCCCGATTGAAGGGCATTATGACCCTGATAGAACGATCGCATCATTTATTGGTTATTTTCCTTGTGGAGCAGGTGAAATACCAAAATATCTCATATTTATCATGTACCGTGAGCCGGAAGGATCGATATACGGATCTGAAACAGCAGCGCCGACGTTCTTCGAGATGGCTAAAAAGCTCATCCTGTACTATAATATAGGTCTTCAACGCCCATGATACATACACTAAAAAAAGTCATTTGGTTTATAAAGGCCTGGTTGGCGAATGTGGTGTATGGGTTCCCTTCAAATAAAATCTGCCTAATTGGCGTAACTGGTACTGACGGAAAAACAACGACTACCAGTATGATTTACGAGGCACTCGTTGCGCTGGGAGAAAAAGTGTCATACATCAGTACGGTTAAGGCACATATTGCCGGAAAAGCCTATGATACCGGCTTCCATGTGACCACCCCCAGTCCTTTTTTTATTCAGCGCTGTATACGCGACGCTGTTAAAGCAGGGAATACCTATTTTGTACTTGAAACGACCTCACATGCGCTTGACCAGCTGCGGGTATGGGGCTGTCATTACCGGGTTGCTGCACTCACCAACATCACGAAAGAACACCTGGATTACCACAACACCATAGAGTCGTACGGAAAAACAAAGCTATCGCTGATTAACCGTGCTGATATCGCGGTGGTGAATGCTGATAATCCTACCCAGTATTTGTTTAAATCAATGGTGAAAAACAAAAACATCTGGTTTACCAGTGTTCGAAAAAAAGCAGACTTCACTTATAGCGAACTAACGAATACCACGCTGCAGTCATTAGGCGGATTTGAGCGTGAAAATGTCCTGTTAGCCTATGGTGTACTGCGGGTACTGGGGTTTAAGAAAAGCCAAATTTTGCTGCCGCTGGCCCATTTTAGCGGCGTTGAAGGACGACTTGATTATATAGAAAAAGGAGGGAAACGGTTTATGGTTGATTTTGCCCATACGCCGAACGCGTTTTTGCGGCTCTATGAATATATCGAGAAAAAGTACTCATATAAGCGACTTATTCATGTGTTTGGTTGTGCAGGTTTACGTGATAAACAGAAACGGCCTGTTATGGGGCGCTATGCGGCGCAACACGCCGATGTCATTATTCTGACTGAGGAGGATTACCGTACTGAATCCATTGATAGCATTTTTAGCCATATTGAGGCAGGAATTAACAAGGAAAAGCACCATGAAAAGGATGTGGGATATTTTTGTATTCCTAACCGGCTGGATGCCATTAAAAAAGCCATTTCGCTGGCGCGTAAAGACGACCTTATTATTATGACGGGAAAAGCACATGAAAAAAGTTTGGCGCGGGGTAAGCGTGAATATGATTGGAGCGAGTTTGAGGCCATTGATACTGCGCTTAATTCATGAAACAGTTCACCACCTTTCCGGTTTTCCACGGTATTACTGATAAAACCGACGGTTTGTTTATCAATCGGGATGAGCGCCAGGAGTGGTTTGCTCAGCGCTATCCTGGTACGCCCTATTTTGAGGTGCACCAAAAACATACGGCCACAGTTTTGGTGATCGATGGCAAGGTGCAACCCTCCGAGGCATACAATACCACGGCAGACGCGATAGTCTCAAAACAAAAAAATATCATTATGGCAGTCAAAACAGCAGATTGCGTACCGGTGTTGCTGTATGACCCAGCGGCGCAGGTGGGGGCAGTCATTCATAGTGGGTGGAAGGGGATACTGGCAAATATCGTGCAAAAAACGATTCAGGTTATGAAACAGCAAGGCGCGTCAGCCCACCACATACAGGCACTTTTGGGACCGGCTATTAATGTGTGTTGCTATACCGTTTCTGCTGAACGGATAGCAGCGTTCAGGGAGGCAGGCTTGCCGGTTCATGACAACGCGCTATGCCTGGCTGAATCAGTAGCCATGCAGCTCAAAGAAGAGGGTGTTGACCGTATAATAACGCCCGTAACCTGCACGTCCTGCCAATCAGAACAGTACTTTTCCTTTCGTCGTGAAGGCCCGGATCATGGTACAATGATTTCGTTCGTATGCCTGTAACAACAACACATAACCACTACCATTTGGTAGGCATAGAGGGCGTCGGTATGGCCGCCCTTGCGCTGATTCTTGCTGATAAGCATCTGACCGTAACCGGATCAGATACTGGAGAGGGTTTTGAAACTCGAGAAATATTACAAGCGCGCTCAATCACGATTTTTGACGGTTTTTCTGGCGGTCATGTGCAAGGGGCAGATGTGGTCGTGTATACCGGAGCTCATGATGGTGAAAAAAACAGTGAAGTGGTGACTGCGCGTGAGAAGGGTATCACCGTTCAGCCGTTAGCCGTTGCCTTGGGCGATTTGTCACGAGAGAAGAAAACAATCGCAATCTGCGGCTGTCATGGTAAAACAACCACCACCGCGCTGGCTGCCAGCATTGCTCATCACCAGCAGGAACATCCGAGTTGGTATGTCGGCGCCACTACATTTAACCATCTTCCCGGAGGCGCATGGAATCCCATAGGCAATCGGGTATATATGGAAGCAGATGAGTATGTCATCGATATGGCATCGGGCAACCGAAAGGCAAAGTTTTTGGAACTAACCCCCCATGGGGTTATTGCTACCCGGTATGATTATGACCATATTGATGCGTATCCCGTGGAAGCGTTACTACAGGAGGCGTACGCGACGTTCTTTGCTCGCATTCCCAAAGATGGCTTTTTGGTCGTAAACGGCGACGACGAGGTACTGCTTCGCCTTACCCGTAAGGCCACCTGTCCGGTAATTACCGTCGGGTTTAGCAACACCAATGAGGTGGTCATTACATCGCTTCCTCTGCGGGGAGAGCTACAGCAATTTTCACTTTCCCGCAACGGCGAAGCAGTGGGAAATCAGCCATTCACCCTTTCGTTATCAGGGCTCCATAACGTTCTTAATACTGCGCTGGTGCTGGTGGCTCGTAAGCAGGATCAGTTACCCATTGATGGCCTCAACGAGCTACTATCCTCATTTACCGGTGTACACCGACGACTTGAAAAGATTGCCCAGTTGGATGGCGTGCAGGTGTATGACGATTATGCCCACCATCCTACGGAAATAGCGGCGACCATAGCTGCAGCACGGCAACGGCATCCTCAGGCGCGCATCGCAGTACTGTTTCAGCCTCATACGTATTCCCGAACCAGCCAC
>JANLHK010000125.1 GCA_024653645.1 Candidatus Roizmanbacteria bacterium
TGAAGGCTCTTTCCACCCCAGGGCAAAGGCAATGTCTAATTGAGAGATGTTTTTTTGAAGCCGATAGTCCTTAATTAGTCCACCGAGGGTTGCTGACATACTACGAGTTTACCGCATACATGGTTAGTATGCAAACATTAATGTCAAATAAATTATGCATATACAAGCATACAAATACACACTTCATATGTAATCATCTTTTATTAGTGTCTAATAATCATGTATAGTGATCAATTATTTGACAAAATATTATGACAGTGTTAGTATCCCCACAAGCAAATGGACAATACCCTGTTCACTGAAGAACGACAGAGGACAAAAAAGCAGTATGAACAGTATTTTTTTTATCTTGACAGTAGAGAACACCGTGCTTTTCTTCGTACCATAGCGACACACATTACTGGGGAAAAAATACTTGATTTGGGTTGCGGCACAGCGGGTTTATTTGAAGAGCTTCTTATTACAAGAAAAAAAAGTGAGCAGCTAACACTTATCGGAATTGAGCAATCAGAGGTAATAGCCCAAAAAGCACGCGATAAGAGCATTCCCCATACCACCATCATTAATGCGCCAGTATGTTCGTTTGATTTCCCACAGGAGTCATTCGATTCCATTATCATGGTGTCAATACTTCATGAGTTGGTGTCATCGCATAAGCTTCCTATAATTGCACAACTATTTGCTTGCCTCTGGCAAGCTCTTAAGCCAGGTGGCAAACTTATTATCCACGATGGGTTCCGCAATGACACCATTGTCGCCAATCTTCAGATACATAATTACGACAAGCGGATCCTATTAGATTCATTTCGCGAAGCCCGACCTGATGCATATTTTTATCCATATGGCGCAGGATTTGTTTCTTCACTTACCCACATATTCGATTTTGTTCATAAATGCTACTACTTAGAAAACTGGGAACATGAAGTAAAAGAATATTACTATCCCATGTCTCTTGAGGCATATTCACTCATGTTTGGTGCATTGGGCTGTACCACTCTTACAGTAAAAATGTATCCGGAAACAGAACATGTCCATGAAATAAAAAAAGACTTTAGTATTACTTCCTTGCTCGGCGCTCCCCTAGAACTGGCAGATTGTAATTGTTTATTAGTTGCACAAAAAAATGGAAAAACTTGAAGGAGGTTATATTAATGACGTGTACGCTCAAGATGGGACGGTTATCAAACAATTTCATGGAGATGAACTTCTTTCGTCGTCAAGCGATCGGCGCTATCGTAGAGAATTGTGGGCACTAAAACGTTTTGGTGGAGTTCTTGCTCCTCGTCTCATTCACAACGGTGGTACTGATATAGAAATGGAATATATAGACGGTAAGCCCATTGATGATCTCATTCGCACTCTTGATGAAGAAACTAAAGATGATCTATTGTATCAGGCTGGTGAGAAGCTACGGAGCATTCATTGCCCCATCAAGATATCAAGCCGCCAGTTAGTTGATACATTGTTGCACAGGGCTACACACTATGGTAAAAAAGCAGCCTCGGTATTACATATGGCGGGAATAGAGCCTAGTGATATATCTAGTCGCGTAGCTGAGATGGTTGATCCATCATCGGTAAGAACACTCGGAGGCTCAACTGTCCACCGTGATTATTGGCTTAATAATACCCTATACAAAAATGGAGTGTTACAGTGCGTTATAGACTGGGAACTGTCGGGTACGGGAAGCCCCTATGAAGATTTTGCCATAGTTGATTTATGGATTACGCGTGAACATGGACATGGAGATGCATTTTGGAATGGTTATGGAGTAAAGCCGGACAGGGCCACAACCAATGCATACTTAATGACCAAATTAGTCGATTTTCTTTCAACAACTGTACCAGATCATATAGCGGCGGAATATGAACAAGGAGGAGGTTTTTATAGCAACAAGCTTGCTATACTGAAAGAGTTATTATGAGGATACAGGATGGATATATACACGCACATTATCGTTATGATGCAATTGGGGTATGGCATTATATTGTTGGTCTATGGGACTTGCTCGTTGCCCGACTACTTTGTGCAAAAAATATTACTTTTCACTTTCCTCTAGAAATAGCATTAGTGTCACATCGTCATGATCTTAAACAGGGCCTACGATATATGTCCTATATTGAATGGGTAGCGTCATTATTAAGCGTGGAGGTGGTATGGGAAAATATTGCGTTTTTATGCACCCTCGATTGGAGTCTGGTTGAGCAGATGAATTGGGACCTCATCCCGAGTAATGTGTATCTTTGCTTGGATACAGGGCATCTCATGTTAGGGTCTAAGAATCCTGAAAAGACTATTGCAAAAATTCTTAATGTATTTGGTAATAGAGTAAAACATTTACATATTCACGAAAATGATTTGGTTCATGATTCACACGAGAAACCCCATCTATATTTAACACCCAAATTTGTTTCACAAATAACTAAAGGGAGGACGTGGATATATGAGCCGCCTTCTTAATGTTAACGGGTGACTGTGTCTTGAGTTGACTCATCATAACACCCGGGAATCATGCTGGTTGGAAAGTCAGGGTACAAGGTAAGGTCTGAACAGAGAATAACACCATTACCATCCCACACCAGCTTCCAGGTGCCATCATCTGCTTTCGCGGCAAACCACATACCTCCTCCACCTTGATCCGACACGGAACCCTTGGCATAGTTTCCGTCAATCTGTGAAACGGTTACGTCAAGGGACTCCACGATGCTGCTTGACTTGGCAATAATGGCTTCCCGTACAGCCGTTATAACCAGTGCCTCTTCGTCTACTGTGGGAGTAACAATCTGTATGGTTTTTAACATGTCTTCATAGATGCTCAAATTTTCTTCTTTATCCAAATTAATTCTCATAAGCACCGCTTTATTCCCTGGTAATTCAAAATAGGTTATAGGCAGCGATTCTGATAAGCCTGAGCCTCGCCCCAAAAATGGCTGAACCATCCAAGTGGTTTCGTATCCCACCATGCCACTCGTGGTGGTGATTGTCTTGATCGAAGCAAGCTTTTCATAGTCTTGGATTTCCTTACTGGCTGCAACTTTGGCATAATCCTCAAGTGGATCATTAATGTAATCGCCATTTTTTACCCCCACTGATATGGAAATAGCATCGCTCTTATCGGGATATCCTGGTTTATCAATGGGATTGAATGAGGCGCCGTCTTTCGAATCAGGAAATTCTCTCACTGACCAGTCACTGGGATAGTTTATGGAATAATTATGCTTTGTATTTGTATAGGTTTTCCAGCTTGTGACTGGTTGGGAAATTGAGGTTGGTGTGGGGCTTGCCATGTTCTTAGTACTGTTAACGTTAGAAGCGACATTTTTACCAATGAGGTAAGCGACGGCACTGCTTATGATAACGATAAGCACCACAACCGCTGAGATCATTATCCACTTCGGCATGGTTGAGCCACTACTTATGGGAGGTTCGATAGTCGGAGTCTGTTCTTGTTCAGCCTTTTTTTCTTCCACAAGCTCATCATTACAAAAAAGAAAGATTAAGTCAAAGAATAATTACTCTATACACTTTATTTCAGGAACGTTTACTAAATGAAATCTGAAGGTTGGCTAGGATAGCGGTAAGTACACCCATGACTATAGAGGCAAATATCATGATAGGAAACATAATGACGATCATACCTGCACCCGACTCATGGCACCAGCCGACACCTGTTTTGTTACAGGTGATAATTTCATAGAGCACTAAAGCGAGCTCAACTGGTCCGGCGAGTGCTGGCAGGATTACCAGATAGGGTTTAATAAGTGATTTTTTTTGCACTGAGCGGGCGGTATTTAAGAGAAAAATGTATAGCGGAGCGTAGCCAAATATAATTCTGGTGAGTGTGAGTGTATATATATTAGTGTTAAAGTCATAGGTAAGCTTCAACCCGCTGGAGCCATTGGTGCTGGTGATTATCTGGTAAAGCCAAGCCCCATACAGGATGGAGAGTAGTACCAGAAAACATTTTTTTATGAAGCTCATCAGAACCCATTATATAACGAAGGCCTCCCAATAAGAGC
>JANLHK010000127.1 GCA_024653645.1 Candidatus Roizmanbacteria bacterium
GCTCTGGGAGGCATAGGGTGTGGTACTGAAAAATTGATAGACAAAACATCCATGCTGCGGTCACCCTTGGGTATGAGCGCCCAGGGAATTGCATTTTTGTATATGCGTCCTCCAGTAACCACCACAGAATACTTAGCCTCCATTGGAGAGAAAGCGGGGCTGGTTCCTAAGGCCTATGCGCAGGGAATAACATTCTCGCGATTAAGCCCCATCTATGACATTTGGAAGGCATTACGTGATCTTTCATTTGCCGCCCTTTCTATCATCCTGTTATTTGATGGGTTTATCATCATGTTCCGGCAAAAAATAAATCCGCAAACGGTTGCAAAGATTGAGAACACTATTCCCAACATTATTATTACCATGATACTCATCGCCTTCTCTCTGCCTATGGCTGCCTTTATTATCGACCTTATGTATGTGGCCATTGCGGCAGGCATTGGTTTGATTGGAACCGCGGTAGGCGCTGGTTCAGGAAATTCACAATCAGTCGCCACCAGCGTACAAAATTACACCACCGGAGGATTTGGCACGTTATTTAGCGAAACATTTCGCCTAACCGGTCCATTTTGGGATACCTATGGACAATCTATTGCTGGTGGCACTATCGGTGGTGGTGGAGTAGCTGGACTCATTATAGCTGCCAGCGCTGTGAGTGGCACCAGTCTTCTCATGATACCACTCGCTCTTATTGGAGGTTCACTCATAGGCGCAGGAACTTCAGGACAAGAATTAAGCTTCATGACTGCACTGAGCCCTATCTTTATGCTGCTCATGCTGATTTACCTATTATTTTTAGTATTCCGGTTATTTTTTATCCTCTTATCCTGTTATATTCAGATTCTTACCTCAATTATTTTTGCCCCAGTACTACTGTTATGGAATGCCATGCCCGGACAGGAATCCTTTAGTAGCTGGTGGAGGGGAATTGTGGGCAATTGTCTTGCGTTTGTGATTACGGCTCTTATGCTGTATACCGGCTGGGCTATTAATTGGCAGATAGCAAATAATGCCAATACTCCTTTTTGGTCTGCTCCCTTTGTTAGCTTCTCCGGAAGCCCTGTATCACAACTTATCGTCGGTCTTATTTCCATTGGTATTGCGCAACTAATACCCGATATGATTAAAAAAACCAAAGAATTGCTGAAAGCAAAGCCCGCGTTCCAGATGAGCCCCGGCATGTTGGGCCAACCGTTTGGAGCAACGTTAGGTAAAGCCCAAGAAATGGTACAAAATATTCACGTCCTGAAATCTTCGGGAATTGCGGAACGCATTAAGGGTATTGATAAAATTCCGTTTTTAGGTCCATTACTCAAACACTAAACCTACACTCACGTCATTATTTTATGTCCAGCTCTTTGGCACCATTGCCCGCAGCCAACAGAAGCAGCAATATCATAAAGTAGAAGGAATACACACCTATCTGCATAAATTCACGCCCCGCACTGGCTCCAGTCAGCTCCAGCATTCTACCCGCACTCCACTGGTATTTATCATCACGAGCCAGCGTTGGATCAACAGCGCCGTTGCCAAACTTCTGCAGCCCTTTATACAACTGGTATCCTAGGTGTTCGGGTATTCCCACCACCTTTTGCAATATGTTCCTATGAGGATCGTTCATCTTCTTTTCGTATTCGGTTATCTGCACATCTACATTGTCAAATACCCGTGTAAACGCTCCTTTACCTATGGCCTGGCGCCGTTTTTCAACGGCCTGTAATGTTTTTCCGTCACGATTGATAGGTAGTACGCCCTTTCGCTGAGCCTCAAAAATGAAATTTTCAGTTTCTTGAGTATCGTATACCATGGCTGAGTTAATAAGGCCGTTGCCCATATCTCCCACCAGTTCAGCCAGACTCTTTTTGTGCCAATTCAGTTCACGAATCATCGGCAAGCCCCAGGGAGAAAAGCGCAAATCAAACCCTTGACCTTTAGGAATACGGCCCATCATAATCCATTGCAGCATAAGGTGATAGGCTATTTCGTGACGTTTCGCTTCACTATTGTATGATTCGAAAGTGCTAGCTGCTTCATTCACGGCGCCCAAAAACGCACCTTCTGCCTTTTTAAGATCTTCAGCATTAAATGATTTAACACCGTCGACTATCTTGTTCAGTGCCCCCATTGATTGACCCATACCCTTAATGTATGTGCCCAAATCAGCATATTTGCGGTTGATGAGCTCTTTACCGCTGGCCCGGTCTCCAGTAAGCTGAGCAGAAAAGAAATCTCCCAAATTTTCGTAGTAAAAATCAAAGATCGGGCCATTCAAGCCAGCGCTTTTAAGATTCCGTAAAAACGTGAAGGTGTCAACTTCCTTTCTTCGGGCAGCACTGTTTTTTGCTCCAATATCCTCAAATTTGAGTTTATTAACCAGACCTCGTTC
>JANLHK010000129.1 GCA_024653645.1 Candidatus Roizmanbacteria bacterium
ATTAAACCATGGAGCAACTACTTGGAAAAATTTGAGGAAAAAACAAAAACCTACTTTTACCGCCTGCCTTAAATCTGCCTCACCAACTGAAGTCGCATATTCAATTGCAAAAAAACTTAAAAAACAATAAGGTATTATTGTATGTTTATCGCAGGAAACAGACATGCCTGTTCCTGCATTCGTCTCAAATCTATAAGCTCTTACGCTTGACCCATATGCCTCCCTTAAGGCGATATGGGTCATTTTTGTCTTGCCAATTCTGCAAGGTGATTTTAATTATCCGCATTTACTCATTCACCCCCAGTCTACTGTAACTGCTAACAGGTCTGTAGTATCAGCTTGTTACAGTTTATCCACTTAATTAGCCCTCAGATAACCTCACTCCCTGCGATAAACAATCAATCTTTCAAAAAAATCTTAAAATAGCGTAATCACGGGTGAGTAGGTTTACAAAAGACGAAGGCCTTCGTTTTTATTGTAGCCGCCACTTGTGGTTTTGTATTTACCGGCCACTCCCACCTCACCCGCAATTACATTATCGTCTTTTAATTTCACATTAAAAATGATCTCGTACTCTGGGTTTTCTTTCCTTAATTTTACAACCATTCTCATTACGTCATTAAATGTAATGAGGTTTTCAAATGAGGATGTATTGTTGAAGTTAAGCGAAAAAGGCTTCTTGATGGAGGTGTGATCTCCAACGCGTCCTATCGCTATTTTTCCTTCATCTGTAAGTCTTATTTTATCAAGCGTTCTTCTTCCGTTTCCAAAAGAATAAACGGAGGCTACAAGATTATGATGTTTCAGGTACGTGAGTATATTGAAAAGCCAAGCTTTATGAAGTCTAATTTCAGCAGGATCTGGTCTACCCCATGCACGTACTGCTTCTTCAAGTGATACCTCATCACTATTAGGTGAATTTGAAAAAAGTCTTTTAACGTTTTCTATAGCTGCGGCTCTACTTTTGTATAAATTTTTGGAAATCATAGGATGATACTATACCATGCTCATATATTCTCTGTCAACAACTATTGTTAGTCTCACCATGAGAACAATGAGAACTAAGAAATAAAACAGGTTAGTTTAAAAAATAGGCTGTCAGAACAATGAATAACCACATGCAATAAAAATGTCGTACGGATGTATAAGATTTAAAGTTTTTTTACTTTCAGCTTCAACGTTTTCTCAAGCTCAGTCACCATGTGGGGCAAAATGGATGTTCCAGCTTTAGGATAGGAGTAGACACGCAGGGTGATTGCTGATTCAAATAAACCACGATATTCAATTCGGTCAATTTCCTTACATTTCTTCGTCAGGTGTGCTGTCACATCATTCCAGGTACGCTTACCATCAAACAGATAGGTAATGTCCTCAATAACCGGTGTTCCCTTAATGGGATTAAGCTGTGGCGTAGGATCATAGGCTTCAATGAGTGAATTCAGCTGAAGGTCAGCGTATGATCGGCGGTTGGTGAGCATACCTACTTCGCCCACAACAACGTTATTAATGCGTACTGCAGCCCGAATCGATGCCCATCGTACTGCCTGTTTTACAGGAACAAAGGCACAATCACGGATATGCAATAGGGTAGCAACGTTTTGAACAACACCCTTCATCACGTCAAACGAACTGGATGACATGAGTGACAAATGGGGCTCTTCAAGGGGCAAATCGTTATCCTGCGGAATGTAGACGTTGGCGCATTCAAATATGCTGAGTTCTTTAATTTGCGATGATACCATAAACACCGCATGGTGGGACGGAATGAGACTTCGGCGCAAATACGCCAGTTCAGTTGATATGGGATTAGTAATTTCCAAATGATCGGTGGGTTTTAATCCCATAAACTCCATGTCTTTCTTGCCATACATAGAGTAGGTATACACTTCATACAGTCCACTGCTGCGCAAGTGCTCCTTAATCATACGAATGACCCGATAGCGGGCATCAAATGCCAACACTTGTGAGTCTTCCTTAAACGCAAACGGTGACAACGTTTCTCCGATACGATCATAACCGTAAATACGTGCTACTTCCTCAACTACATCAGCTTTTTCAAACATGTCATACTGGCGCCAGAAAGGCACGGTCACTTCAAATGAATCTCCCTGCACCACTACTCCAAAACCCAACGATTCAAGAATGGTAATCATGTGGGGCGTTGAGATATCTTCACCAATACGGCTACGGATATAGTCACCGGTTATGGTAATGACTGGTGCCTTATATATCTTTGGATAGTGATCAAAAATCTTTGATACCGCGACACCACCGGCAATGCTTTTCATAAGGTTATAGGCATACCAAAAGGCTGGTTCTGCCCGCTCCGAGTCCACTCCTTTTTCAAAGTATGAGCTGGAGTCACTCCGCGCTCCAGTTTTCATTGAGGTGGCACGAATATGCAGCTTATCAAATACCGGCACAAACAATATAATACGCTTGGTTGCCGCCGTTACCTGACTGAGCTTTCCTCCCATAATACCAGCAAGGTCAATTAAGTTTCCCTGCTTGTCTTCAATGACAATGTCCTCCCCAGGCAACACGTAGTGCTTGCCATCAAGCACCTGAATATTCTCGTCTTTTTTAGACAAACGGATAACCATATGGCCGCCGGGAATGGTGTCATAATCAAACATGTGTACGGGCTGACCCAAGACCAGACGAATATAGTTTGAAATATCAACTGCCGGGCTAATTGATCGCATACCTGCTTTTTCCAACGCGCTCTGCATCTCAACCGGCGTTGTCTTAGTTGGATCAATGTCACATACGACGGCAATGAGCCGGTTGACGATTCCCTCGTCTTTCATTTCAATAGTCAGCAAGCTTTGCTCACCCAGTTGGCTTTTCGAATAGTCACGCAAGATATTCTTGATCCAGATAACTTCATGATTAAACCGTGGCAAAATAGCCATAGCCTCCTGAGCAATCCCGACCACTGACGCGGTATCAATACGGTTTGAGGTAATTTCAATATCAAATACCTCGTCACCGTCTTTGCTACGTATAACGTGTTCTACTGACGGACCACTGAGGGTCAAGCATCGGGCGAATTCTGAGGCCGATATGCTCGTGTTAATGTGTTTTTTCAATTCAGAATAAGGAATGAGGATGTTCATGAGTTGTGGTAGTACAAACTAACATTACCTTCATACAGGGGGCGCATATCCTCAATAGAACCACGCATCATGAGAATCCGCTCTATGCCAATACCAAACGCCCAACCGCTGTATACCTCAGGATCAATGTTGCCTGAACGAAGCACGTGAGGATGTACCATACCGGCTCCGCCCAACTCAAGCCATCCGCTTTTACATACTTTACATTTGCGGTTATCAACCATTCCCGTACCGTTACAGACCGAACAGCTAATATCCACTTCAAAGGATGGTTCAGTAAATTGAAAATGATACGGCCGCAGTCTTGTTTTGACATCGCTACCATAGTATTCACGGGCAAAATGGGCAATCGTGCCTTTAAGATGATTAATGGTTATATTCTTATCAACACACAACCCCTCAAACTGATGAAACATGGGGGTGTGCGAAGCATCCCAGTTAGGTCGGTAGCACTTTGCAATACTGATCATCCGAATAGGAGGACCTTGGCGGCGCAACATCTCGCGTGCCTGACCCGATGAGGTGTGGGGTGACATAACCATGCGTCCATACTTGGATGACACGGGGCCCTGCACAAAAAACGTTTCGAAATCATCACGGGCAGGGTGCGTCGGGCCCATGTTAAGGGTATCAAATGAAAAATATTCCCATTCGACTTCATGGTAGGTATAGTCGTAAAATCCAATTTTTTGAAATATACGTCGAATGTCATCAATAGCCTTGGTGGTGAGGTGCAAATCACCGGTTACCGTGCGCTCTCCCGGCAGTGTTACATCAATCGGAGGCTTATGGGTATCAACTTCGGATAAGGTGTTCCACTTCACGTCATACACATCCTGCAGTTCACGCTTGATGATATTCAGCTCAGCACCCCGCTCTTTACGCTCTTCAATTGACAAATTTTTGAGTTCTTTAAGGGTGACCGTGAGTGAGCCATTTTTTCCAAACAGCTCGTTATAGATAGCCGTTAATTCCTCGCGAGATTGAGCATTCTCAATCTTTTGTTGTGCGAGATCTTTGTCCATGGTTTTATTTCATGGACTTAACGTGGGATACCAGAGCAGAAAATACGTTCGGCTCAGTAGTGAGCTTACTCAGGATCTTTCTGTCTAGACCAACACGCTTTTCCTTTAAAGTGTGAATAAAACTGCTGTACGTATATCCCAGTGGTCTGAGTGATGCGTTCAGGCGCATAATCCAGGTGGTGCGCATCTGTCGCTTTCGTTGCTTTCTTCCGGCAAATGCATATTCACCCGCGTGTGCTACCGCCTCATGGGCAACTTTCACTAAACGATTACGCGTCATGCGATAACCCTTAGCAAGTCCCAGGAGTTTATTATGTCTTTTGCGTGATACGACGCCTCGTTTTACTCTCGTCATGCGCTTGCGCCCAATAACTTCTTAACTTTGGTTGCCTCGGTTAAAAACAGTGCCTTCGTGCTCTTTAAGCGACGTTGTCGTGCTTTGTTTTTTTTCGTGCGAAGGTGGCGCATACCGTTGCTACGGTGAAGCACCTTACCGTTTCTCGTTACGCGAAAGCGTTTTTTAATGGCTTTTTTCGTTTTTAGTTTTCCCATATTGTTATTTCTGTTGAGTGATAATCACCCGTAAAACTTTTCCCTGCATCACCGGTTCTGAAACCGTTTTTGCTATGCCTACCTGCGCAATAAAGCGAGCGAGAAACTCACGCGCCTCTTGTTTCAACTCCAACTGCCTTCCCTTTAACCACAAACTTAACTTTACCTGATGATTCTTTTCCAAAAAATCTTTGGCTCGTGATGCCAATCGTGCCGCATCATTTTCCGCTACGAACAACCCTAATTTTATCTCTTTTACCTCTGTCTTGCCATGCGATTCGTTCTTTTCTTTCTTGGCAAGCAAGTACAGGTATTTATTCAACTCAATAAGCTTCGCAACCGGCGGCACTGCTTTGGGTGCAATCTCAACGAGATCAATGCCCCGTTTTCGTGCCTCTACCAGAGCTTCGTATGAGCTCATTAACCCTACCTGCTTATTCTGATCATCCAGCACTCGTATCTGTGGTGCCCGTATCTCATCGTTCACGCGAATAGATCGGCGGCGTATATCTTTTTTAGATGGACTTCTTCTCAATAGCTATGCGTAACTTATTCATAAATTCTGACAGGGGCACCATACCCAAGTCTTTACCTTCACGTGTTCTGATTGATACATATAGTGTTCCATCGGTACTTCGTTTTTCCTGTTCTTTCCCTCCAATTATACACAGGTACGGAACCTTTTGCAATGTCCAGTCACGGATTTTAGCCGATAATGTTTTGTTGCTTACGTCTAGTTCTGATCGCATACCTTCCTGGCGCAGAGCCAAGTGAACCTCCTGAGACAAATCATCAAAGTTATTCCCCACTGGCACCACGGCAACCTGCACCGGAGCAAGCCATAACGGGAATGCGCCGGCAAAATGCTCAATGAGTATCGACATAAAACGTTCAATAGAACCCATAATGGCGGCATGTATCATGACTACCCGCTCATGTTCTCCCTGTTCATTTATGCATGATAAATTAAATCGCTCTGGCATATTTCTATCGATCTGTATGGTTGCAACCTGCCATTGTCGACCCAATGAATCTTTGCTGATAAAGTCAATTTTGGGCCCATAAAAAGCAGCCTCACCCACCGCTTCAACATATGCTACTCCTCGTTCTGTTAACATATTCCTCAATTGGCTCTCTGCATTGGCCCATACTTCACGGGTGCCCAGATACTTCTCAAAATGATCCGGATCATGAAGTGATAATCGGTATGAAAGTTGAGGAAATCCGGTACCTCGATAAAATGCTTCAATAATATCCCATATAGCCAATGCCTCATGTTCTACCTGGCTCTCACGGCAAAATACATGAGCATCGTCCTGTGTTATACAGCGCACGCGAGACAGCCCCGCTAATTCACCGCTTTGCTCATCGCGGTATACCATAGTTGTTGTTGCATAACGCTGAGGCATTTCACGATAGCTATGGGGTTTGCGATCGAATATTTGAGTGTGGTGCGGACAATTCATCGGTTTCATGGCAAACTCATGACCCTCGCGCGTGGTGATACGGAATAGCTCCTCTTTAAACTTTTCCCAGTGTCCACTGGTCTCATACAGGTCTTTCTTCGTAATATGGGGGATTTCAACTTTTGCATATCCAATGGTTCGGCGAAGTTCCCATACAAAGTCATCGAGAAGATTTCGAATCAGTGTTCCTCTTGGTGTCCATAGAGGCAAACCCTTGCCCACTTTATCTGAAAACGTAAATAAGTCGAGTTTCGGGCCCAGTATTTTATGATCGCGCTTTTTGGCTTCTTCAATACGGATAAGATATTTCTGCAATTCATCTTTGGTGGGAAAGCAGGTGCCGTAAATGCGGGTAAGCATGTTATTTTTTTCACTTCCCCGCCAATAGGCACCGGCTATGGAAAGCAATTTGAAGTGTTTCAGTTCTTTTGATGGATGATCAATGTGGCCACCCCGACATAAATCGCGATAATCGCCTGACTGATAGACCGTCAACGATTGCCCTTCCTTGGAAAACTCCTCTATTAATTCTTGCTTGTACGGATTATCTTTATATTCCTCCAACGCTTCTTCTTTACTCAGTTCAAAACGCTCAAATGACTGCCATGAACTTACCAACTCATGCATTTTTTTTTCAATGACAGGCAGGTCTGTTTCGGAAATGGGTGTTTCAAATTCAAAGTCAAAATAAAAACCATCTTCTATCGCAGGGCCGATGGCACGCAACGTACCAGGCCATAATTGCATGACCGCTGCCGCCAATAAATGGGCAGCTGAATGGCGAAGATTATCTACATTTTGTTGCATGATAAGGTCAAGTATACACTATTTAACAATAGTCCCCCTCCGGAAAGGAGGGGGACATAATCAGTTTCTATTTCTATTACTGACGTGGGCGCTCTTCACGAGGACGTGCGACGTTGACCACAATGTTTCTTCCATCGACTTCTGATCGATGCATTTTTTCAACAGCTGCTGCTGCTGCCTTTTCATCGGCGAACGTTACGAAACCAAAGCCTTTTGATTTACCAGTCATGCGATCGGTAATGACGATAGCTTCAACTACTTCACCGAATTGAGAAAAGAGTTCTTTAAGACTGTCGTTAGTCATTGACCATGGAAGGTTTCCGACGTACAGTTTTCGAGAATCACCATCTTGTGTTTGTTGAGAATCTGCGATATGAATTCACCCCCTTACGGTAGTTTTGATTTTGAATATTATAAGCTAAGAGTACTAGTATACCACATTTACGTTATAGATAGAGTAAATACCTTTCCGTCGTCCGTGTCAAGCACAATTGTATTTCCTGATTGACGAACGGTTATCTGTTTATCGGCAAAAAACTTCATG
>JANLHK010000003.1 GCA_024653645.1 Candidatus Roizmanbacteria bacterium
GTAAAACTCTTGCTCAATTTTGCGCTTCTTATCCTTTGGTTCAATGCGGGCTACGCCACGGGCTATGCGCTTCCACATCTCTTGTGGTGTTTTCTCCACAGGCTTACCATCTTTGTCCTTCACCGAATAACGATCCAAAAAAACCTTCTGAGAGATCCCATCTAAAGTCACTGCCATAGCATTAAAAATTCAACTTATAATGGCCCGTTACACGCTCTCTATAATAACTTTTTAAGCTCCCGCTCAAATTCCTCTACTTCTACAAAACGTTTGAACACTGACGCAAATCGAATGTAGGCTACTTTATCAATTTTTTTTAATTTTTGCGCAACTAAATTTCCGATAAATGAGCTCTGTATTTCCGTATTGTCCTGACGCCTCAGTTGCTCTTCAATCTCGTCTGCCAACAGCTCAATTTGTACCCCCGTCACTTTTGTTTTTTCAAACGCCTTAATGATGCCCGACAGTAATTTTGAGCGATCGTACATATCGCGTCTACCATCACGCTTAATAACGACAATAGGTATCCGATCAACACGCTCATATGTCGTGTATCGTTTAGCGCATGAGCCGCATACCCGTCGACGACGCAACGCCGCTCCATCCTCCGAAATGCGCGTCTCAACAACGTCGCTTTCTTGAAAACCGCAAAATGGGCATTTCATGTTAAAAACACTACTATTAGTGTGTCCCCTATTAATTAAACCCTAAATGAAATCTTTGTCAAGAGTATTTTATTGAGTAAAATAGACATCCAACACCGCTTTAGCAATGGGAGCAGCAACCGCTGAGCCTTCCCCACCGTGTTCCACCAATACCGTTATGGCAATGGTTGGATTGCCCGCAGGGGCGAATGCCGTAAACCAGGCGTGCGGGTCTTCTGTTTTTGCCGTGCTTTCGGCTGTGCCTGTTTTACAGGCAACGCCAATTGATCGTCCTTGTACTTTGTAATTAAAAAACGGATAAGCCGTTCCACCGGTTGAACAGGCTGCACGCATACCGGCACGTACCAACTGTAAATGCTCGGAGTTAAGCGAGTGTTGACTGCAGTCTAATTCCTGACCCTTTTCAAACACGTACGGGCACCAGGTACCGCCTGAGGCGATAAGGCTCGCCGATGAATGCACCTGCGTGGGACTGACTAATAAATATCCTTGGCCAATCGAAAGGTTGATGGTGTCGCCTAAATACCACTGTTCGCCAACGTGTTCACGCTTCCACGCATCATCAGGTAAGGTGGAGGGGGTTTGGGCAAAGAACGCATCCATGTCGGTTTTGTCATACCGAAACTGTTTGAGCCACGATACTAATTTGTCTTCACCTCCCTGTATACCCAAGGTGTAGAAAAAAATATCGTTTGAACGGGCAATGGCTTTTTCCACATCAACCGATCCCTCTTTCCTACCATATTGCAGATAGTACCAATTACCAAATGAGGTGCCGCCTACTTCCAGTACACCGGTGTCTTCAACTATGGTGTATTCGTCAATCACCCCATCCTCAAGCGCACCAAGCGCATACATAGGTTTCACAACCGAACCCGGCGGGTAGGTACCGGATACCACACGGTTAAATAACGGCTGCAGGGGATCGGCGGCATATTCTCCATAGGCCCGTGGAGTATGAATAATGCGCTGCGGATCAAAGGCAGGAGATGAATAAAAAACCAGCACTTCGCCGGTAGTTGGATTGGTAGCCAATACTGCTCCCTGTTTTCCCTTGAGCGCCCGCGCAGCAGCTTTTTGTAATTTCGTATCAAGCGTGAGATGAATGTCTTCACCTTTTTTGGGCTGCGTTACCGCCAAATCAACCTGCTCCTGCCCCTGCGCATTGGTCATGGCATAGCGCACCCCCGGTACACCTCTTAAACGACATTCATACATCCGTTCAAGGCCGTAGACACCTACTAATTCATTTGATCGTGCTTTCACCGGACAGGTTCTGTCTTTTAAATTCTTATCACTGGGAAGACCCACATAGCCGATCACATGCGCATACAATTCGTGATACGGATACTCACGCAAAAACGTATAGCGTTTGCTTTCGGTATTGGTGGTCAATAGTTCATTGTTGCGGTCATAGAACACACCCCGCGGCGCGGATATTTCTATCTGACGAATAGCATTGCTATCGGATAGGCGCTGGTAGTAGCTTGATGAAAAAACAGTTTTTTTAAGCAGCTCAACCACTAAAAAAGCGTAGGCTAATAGGATAATGCCAATTAAAATACGCGTGCGACCATCATAGAGCCCTTTCATATGTAGGGGTAAGTATACCCAAAAAAGCGAGGTAGAAAAGATTAGAGCTCGTCTAAGCGGTAGCTTGAAGAAGGCTGTTCTGGTTTTACCAGATCGAGAAATGATTCAGTTGAAGACAAACGCTTATGACCCACTACTTTAGATACATAGGCAATTGGGACACCCGCAGCCAGCTGGTGGGCAATAAAGGTATTGCGCAAATCGTTTACTTTCGCGTTTTCAATACCCACTTCCTTGAAGCAGCGGTCTACTACATTGCGAATATTGCGAATCAACAGTGGTTTTTTGTTCTTGGTGATGAACAAATGATCTTCCGTGTCAGTTTGGGGCCGCACGGTTAAATATTCCTCGACCGAGGACTTAACCAGCTTATTCAGTTGAATTTCCCGGTTTTCATTTTTGCCATATTCGCGTACCACCAATACCTCACTTTTCATGTCCGATAGTCTGATATTGGCCAGCTCTCCAATGCGGATGCCGGTCTGCAAGAACAACTCGATAATAGCGTAGGTTCGCTTGTCATTACGGGCATAATCGCGCAGTGCGCGGTATTCGAGTTTGCTTAAAATGCGGGGCTTGTTGTTCTCAAATCGGGGATGAGCAACATCAAGTGCCGGATTCACGGTCACGACGCTTTCACTTTTCAAAAATCGGTAAAAGGTTCTGATCGAATTAAGCTTTCGTGAGGCTGACTTTCGGGTATAACCGGTCGTAAGGAGTTCTTCAATAAATGACTGAATATTCTCTTTTTTAACCTCTACAATAGCGCCCACTTGAACTTTAGCTAGGTACCCCAAAAATTGCTCTATATCCTTTTTATAGGCAACAATAGTGTAGCGAGATTTGCCTTTGTCCTGTAGGTGTGCTATAAACTTATTCAGGTACTCACTGAATACAATATTATCCGTTTGCATATGGCCTATAATATCAAACCAAATAATAAAAAGCAATATACATTTTGGCCATTACTCTACGTTGTCTTCTTTTTCTTCGCCTCAACGCTGGCCGTCAGTATATTCCGACTCGGAAGCCAATATTATACACAGCGTCAAACGTTAGAGCAAAAAAAGAAAGAGGTGCAGGAGCAGCAAAAAGGAATCGAGCGCTACCAATTAATGATCAAACGTGCGCAAACCGATGAATATATTGAGGAAGAAGCACGCCGGCTTGAGCTTGCCCGAGAAAATGAAACCGTGGTCGTGGGTGCATTTCCTACCCCGACTCCCAGCCCCACGCCGTTTGTTGACCGCACTCCCGTATACCGTCAATGGTACAATCTGTTTGAACCATGAAAGTAACCACAAAAAAAGGCGATACCGGAACAACTACGCTCTTTAATCAGGCGGGCATACCAAAACATGATCCGCTTATTATGCTGATTGGCGAGAATGATGAGGTACAATCCTTCTTGGGTTTGCTCAAAACTACCCTCACAGAGCCTGTAATCCAAGCCTACCTGACCGATATACAACGTCACATCTATCAAATGATGGGAGAGCTTTCCCACGGCCCGGAGGTTCCCAGTAACCTACTGACACAATGGTTGACAGAACTTGAGGCACGCGAAGAAGTATTACTGACCCGTACCCCTATTGGCAACAAATTTATTATTCCGGGTGAAAACAAAACAGAAGCCTGGTGCCAGGTCGCCCGCACAGCAGTGCGCCGTTTAGAGCGCAACTACAGCCAGTACTCTGTCAATCATCCCGAGGTAAAAAGATTTATCCCCTACATTAACCGACTTTCTGATTACCTGTTTATCCTGGGACGTTCCTATACGGTATGAGAATCGAAGTTTCAGCTGGTGGCATTGTATACAAAAAAACACCCCAAGGGCTACTCTGGCTGGTGGTGCAACACTCGTACCGCCATGATCATTGGGGATTCCCGAAAGGACATATCGGGGATATCCATAAGAACGAGCCCATAGAGGACGCTGCGCTACGGGAGGTTCGGGAAGAAGGCGGCATAGAAGCGCGAATTATAGCTCCAGTTTTACCTCCATCTCAGTATATCTATCGCTGGCAGGAGGAAATGATCAACAAAAGCGTTCATTATTTTCTGATGGAATACGTGTCCGGCTCGACCGAAGACCATGATATCGAAATACAAGACGCACAGTTTTTGGATGCTGAAACCACCCTGAGCCGCTTGCGGTATAATAGTGATCGCCAGCAGTTCATAGCAGCACAGAAGCTCCTGCCGGAATAAGCTTCCTTAGTTCAATGGACAGAATGGCGGTTTCCGGAACCGCAGATGGGCGTTCGATTCGCCCAGGGAGCACAGCGCATCTGTAGCTCAGTGGTAGAGCACCACTCTTATAAAGTGGGGGTCCTTGGTTCGATCCCAAGCAGATGCACTCTTGTTCAGAGATTGCCTTCAAGAAGATCCACGATACTCACTCGAAGCGCCCGGGCAATGCGCTGCAATACTCGCAAGGTAGGGTTGGCTTTCCCTTGCTCTATGCGGCTCATGTAGGTTCGGTCCACTGCTGACACAAACGACAATTCCTCCTGTGATATGCGCTTCTTTTTACGCAATGCGGCTACGGTACTGCCCACTTTGCCATGCCAACCTCTTAATGACATAGGCCTAATACACCATATTGATATATCATAATCTACAGACTATAGTCTACAATAAATGTAAATAAATACTTACAATTTTTGTATAGCTGGTATACAATCCTGATATGAACCAATCTGTCTATGGACATATCGCCCAACAACACCATGCGGTAGGCATACTCAAACTGGCAACCGGCACACTCAATAACGAAATTGGCCTATTCAGAGAGCGAGTACGCTATTATCAACCATTTGCGTTTGGTGCCGTACGTGACCATAACTTAAAACTGTATAAACAACTCCTTGATATATATTTCACGGTTCCCTACACCAGCTTCAGCGTTTTCTATCATGAAAAGAGTTATTCCCTTGGTCAACTCATAGCCAATAGCCTTAACAAACAAGAAAATATGGTTGTATTTGTATCGTCTCAATACCACAATTCTGCTCATCGCTATTCAGAAGAGGACACAAGAGAGATGGTTAAAAGAAAGATGCGTCGTGATGCACTTTTTGGTATTCATCCTGTCAGTATCCGCGATTCAAGCGAGTTACAAATGGCGCAGGTATTGTTAGGTATTGTGTCACACGCTGTTTCACTGCTTGATACAGATCCGATTACTAAAAATGCGAAGTTTAGATTAGTTAAGCATCTACAGCGCCACCTCAATACTGATAAGCTGGCACGCACCAACGAGTATTATCTGCGCTTTAAGCGGCGCTTTGCTGTAGAGCTGTAAAAAAACAGCCGTATGGGTGACAACTGCCAGCAAAGGGCAAACCCATAACAACTGCTTATTAAAACTATACCACACCGCAATTGTTTGGGTATAGAATACTGATTCTATATGGAATCTATTCCCAGCGATATTCAACAGGACATAGAAGGCGTATCAGAGCGGATTAACCAGTATATCCATGAGCTACGCGCCGTTGATATGGTTGTGATTACGCTTGCCTGCTCGGACAGTCGTGTCGTATTGCCCAGTAACCAAGTACTCGTACCTATGAAGAATGGGATTCAAAAACGCGTTATGTTTATGGGCATACCCACCATAGGAGGAGGCTCGCCGAGCCGTTCCCGATTGCGGGGCATTATTAAAACCCTCAAAGCCTGGGGTGTTGCCAAAGATCACATCAATATATTGGTTACCCAGCATGGAGATACCTCTGAAATTTCTGCCGCTCTTGCCAAAACTTCCGGCCATATATCATGCGGGCTACGAACTTTTTTTAACCAACATAAAGGTGAACTGGAGGATATTCGCGAGTTGCTAATTGCCTGGTCACGGCAGTATAAACAAACTGTGAATGATCCGCGGGCTGCTCCCGACCGTTTGGCTCTAGAGACTATTGCCCATGAATGTCCCGAGGTTATGGATCTTATTAACACACTGCATACTCAGACCGGCATGCCACGCCGATTGCTCCTGCGGGCAGCCTATCGCAATGGCTCATTTGACATACACGGGAATGAGCTTGAAATCATGGACAAAGTAGCCGAATATATTGCAGATGAAGAAAACAAGGATATATTCCCGACCTGCGCCATCGGTGCGGCATACTATGATCACCAACTAAAAAAGCTGCATTTTGCCCTTCCCTATGCCGATATCGGATTTAAAAATAAAACCTTAACCTTTACTAACCTTCCTCCCCGGCACGACAGTATTCAAAATCCACAGAATGTCATTGTTTCACTTGGTGAAGAGGTTATTTGCATACACAAAGAGGTTATACTTCCCAATATCGTAAAATCGGCACCCGACAACCTGTTTCGCTCATGTGCCTCAATTCCAACCGTTCCTACTATATTGTGCGCCCTGTCGGAATCTTTTTATGCTGTAGTGCATAAGGTTAATCCACACCCCGACAATGCCAATTTTTCGGCCCTTAAACGCGTTATTGCCCTATGCGATACCCAAACACATGTGAAAGTACTACAGGAAGCATTACTCAGCGACGAATTCAAAAAAGATTATCGGGATACTTTTCTAAAACTCAATAAAGGGGTTATTTTTGTTGTTAACCTAAACCGAAATTCACCCCATACCGCACCTACCTGCCAACCGCTTGCGCTATAGTGCAGCGTACAGATCAATCCTATATCCATCGGGGTCTTCCACTATGGCATAACGCTGTCCCCAAAATGCATCCCACGGCTCACGCACCACTTTGCCTTTTGCATTAAATACTGCCTCAACCACTCTATCTACTTCTTCAGGGCTGTCGTACTCAATGGCAAACGAAGAGTGGTTACCCGGCTGCGGATCTTGTCCAATTATTTCCTTTACCACGTTTTTTGCATCAATCATAAGCCGTGCTGATTTATCGGGTGTAAACGGCTCAAGGTGTTGCTCGTCGTCCTTTAACTCCGAAAAGGTAAAACCCAACAAGCTATAAAAACTCACGGTTTTTTTCATATCGCTGCTGGTTACCCCCACCGCATTAAGTTTCATATCTTTATTCTACTAAACCGTTTCAATAATAATATCAAGGCTGTCTAATAACGACAAAGCCTCCGGCAAAGCAAAACGGGCTTTTTTAATCGTATTACTTCGAGCGTCAATCAAATAATTTTTTGCACCTACCAAATTTGCTTTGGTGAGATTGGTTTTAGAAAAAATACTTCTTTCAAAGTCAGTATTGGTTAACTCACTATTGCTGAGGTTTGTTTCAACAAAATCAACCTCTTTTGCTTCACAATCAACCATCTTCGTTTTTGGTAACTTGAGCATTCTAAAATTTGAGTAATTAATCTGGCACTCCTTAAAGCTTAAATTTTGAACTTGTTGTGCTTTTGTCCAATCGATTCCAATAACCTTGCTGTCAACAAAGCTTACATCAATAAAATGGCAATTAGTAGGGAGAACCGCGCTGAGCATGCACTCTTGAAATACACAGTGAATGAACTTGCACTGCAAAAACGTACTATTTACAAAACTGCATCTGTTGAATGTGCAATCCTCAAATTCTATCTCCCTAATGTTTTGTCTGGATAGTGAAAGTTTAGAAAAGGTGTTTTTAAAATAATCGTCCTGATTAAAGACCATATATGAGCTATCCGTGAGCGGCGGACGGGAATTGAACCCGCGACCTTCTCCTTGGCAAGGAGACATTCTACCGCTGAACTACCGCCGCGCTTTATGCACTGTGCAGAGGGTCAGAATCGAACTGACATCTGAGGTTTTTCAGACCCCCGCCGTGACCGCCTTGGCTACCTCTGCGCTCTGCTTACGGATTGTCATTTTAACATATTAACCCCAGGCAACGCATACAGAGAAACCAAAATCCCTATACCCAACGCAATCCGGTATACCGCAAAGCTAACTAATCTGTTTTTTTGCAGAAAAGCCAACAGCCAACGAACTACGATGTACGCTGTTACAAATGAAGTTATAAACCCTATAGCAACATACATCATTTCGCTGCCTGTCAGTGCAATGCCCGACTTAAGCAAATCGTATCCCGACGCTGCTGCAATGGTAGGTACAGCCAATAAAAACGAGAATAGTGCCATATCGGCACGCCGGTACCCCAGCGCCATACCCGCTACAAATACTATCCCTGACCGCGACACACCCGGA
>JANLHK010000131.1 GCA_024653645.1 Candidatus Roizmanbacteria bacterium
AGTCGTTTTTCTTCCTTCTCTGACAAACGAAATAATCCTGACTCTGCAGGAACCAGTTTCTCACGCAACTCACTAAACCATCCTGGATGGGTAAAATCTCCGGTTCCAATAACATTAATGCCCTTTATTTTCCCCCAAATATACAAACCCTCCAAGTCCATATGCCTGCTGGTTGCACGCGAATTATGTGAGTGAATATGAAGATCAACAACCAGATCCTTCTGCATGTTCATTGAGGGTATTGTATCATCTACCGCATGAATACTACGGACTTCCGCTCCCATGTGTATGCCTACTATACCGAGCACCAGCGTGATCTGCCCTGGCGCCATCAACCGACACTGTATCGGGTATGCGTCTCTGAATTTATGCTTCAACAAACGCAGGTTTCGCGCGTTATCAATTACTTTAATTCATTCATTAAAACGTTTCCCTCATTTGACGCGCTACATTACACCAGTCTTTCAGAGGTATTGAGAGCCTGGCAGGGCTTGGGATATAACCGGCGAGCAAAATATCTGTGGGAAACAGCACACTACTTTGTAACCCAGCCACCTACTAAACAATATACGACAGCAGAGTTGGTACAACTTCCTGGTATTGGCAAAGGGACCGCCGGAGCAATTATTGCCTACGCCTATAATTTGCCAACCACATTCATTGAAACGAATATTCGTACAGTTTATCTCCATCATTTTTTTAGCAAAAAACCAAGCGTGCCCGATGCAGCTATACTCCCGCTACTAGAAAAAACTATCGATAGAGAGAATCCCCGTGAATGGTACTGGGCGCTCATGGATTACGGAACGTATCTAAAACAGCAAGGGATTCATAACCGGAGTAGTGCTCATTACAGTAAACAATCAAAATTCGAAGGCTCGCTGCGCCAAGTACGAGGACACATTATGTCGTACTTGCTCAATCAGCCAATTCCTGTTTCACTATCCCATCTCTGCACCGCGCTGCCCTATCCAAAAAGCAACATACAAAAAGCACTCAACCATCTGGTACAGGAAGGCTTGGCGTCAAAAAACAACAAAGGCAACTACTGTTGTATATAGTCCGTTGTGATAAGCTGCATCCGTCTCATATAGTAGAACATCATGCGTCTGCAGTTCATTGGTGTTCTATTGCTCATAGGAGCCGTGTTGCTGCCAAAACAGAGTCATGCTTTTTATCACACTCTTAAGCCCTATACGGGTAACCCGCTTACACTGGAGTTACCTGCTGGTTACAGCAACCCTTCACAGGGCCACGTGTGGGTGCGCGACCAACAAGCGCAAGCGGTACTCGTCAGTAATCATCCCGAGCAAGGCTCGGGATTACTTATGATGCAAAGCAACAACGGCATTCAGTGGACCACGAAAAGCATTATCCCTTTATCGGGACAAACTGTCTCTGCCCCCTTTATGTTTATTGATGGTTCCACTCAACAACTCTGGTATGCGTCCGACACTGATGGATCGTTTTCTGTATACGTCAGCTCTTGCAACGAGAACAGTTGTGCGCATGACGCGCGTCGTATTCTGGCGCCAACCGCCAACACCTGGTACGATCAACAGGTTGCCTCCCCGTTTGTTATGAAACGCGGCAATACCTATTATCTATTTTTTTCCGGAAAACCACACCATGGAGGAACCTGGCAAATTGGGATGGCCAGCTCCCAGGATGGCAATACCTGGAGTGTGTGCCCAAAATCATTGATACGTGAAGGTGATGGTCCATTTGTTACCGACTATGAAGGTAAATATTATCTTTTCTATCATAGCCCATTCTATACCGGCATTAAATTAGCAGTCATATCAGGAACACCGAGTTGTGACAGCGTTTGGGAAGATCAGGGACAGATCGTACCACCTAATAATTGGTACAACGAAAGCCACACTATTGACCCATCATTTATGTGGATAAAAAACACGCCACTGTTGTACTATTTTGGACGGGATACGAAAGGGGAATGGCATATGAATCTTGCTACTCACTACAAATCGATTATCGTACTGCTTCCCGGCATGCTGGCATCATGGAACCAAGACGCACTGCTACACAACGAGCCATCCACCCCTGAACAATGGCACATCGCCCCTTTTGTTCATGAGTATGACGGGATACTTGCCAGCTTAGCAAAACTAAACTACCAACAGGGACGCGACGTCTATGTGTTCTCCTACGATTGGAGACAGCATATACCGATCACTATCCAACAGCTGCATACCTTTCTTGAGGAAACAATATGGGATTTTGATCCAGTGGTTCAAGTCAAGTTAGTGGGGCATTCATTGGGCGGACTAACGAGTCGCCTGTATACACAACAGTATCCAACCAACATAGAGCAACTCATTACTATTGGTAGTCCTCATTTGGGATCTGTTGTTAGCTATAAGCCGCTTGCTGCAGGGGAGCTTGACCGCAGTGACACCTCCACGTGGCTTGCCGTTAAAATAATATACCTACTAAACCAAACCAGATTCGATACCGCACGCGAAACATTTCAAAAAAGCGTACCGGTGCTGTTTGATCTTCTGCCCACCTATCCGTTTCTCGTAACATCAGATGGACTTATTCGAGAGATATCAGACATGTCTTTGCGCAATGAAGTTCTACCAGCGTATAACGATCAATTGGGGGATGTACTACCTACTATTGCTATGCAAATGTATGGCGTTTCTCGAGATGATACCCCCTGGGGATATAAAATAAAAGAGGCCGGAGCAACGCATAAACTAGTGCAAAACTATAGCGATGGTGAGCCGTATGAGGGTGTGTTCGTTTCTGGAGATTACACGGTACCAGCGTCCAACAAACTTGAAAACATACCGAGCCTGCCACTGAACCTCGATCACCAACAGCTGATCTATACCAAAGAAGGCATAGCGCACATACTTAAAACCCTTAATATTGTCTATGAGCCTGCCGATATAACCGAAGGATCGCCGACCATTATATCTCCTACATTAGTATTTTTAAAACAGTCACCAGTCAATATGCGCGTTGAAAATAGTAATACGGTATTTGAAGAGCGTGATGGTGTTATCTTTATCCAAAACGCTCCCCCCGACACTTATCGGCTTATTATTAACGGTACCGGCTCTGGTACCTATCGTATTTATATTGGCCAAATCACTAAAGAAAATGATATATGGGATACGGTAAATGGTATTGTTCCTGGCGATAAAGACCCAAGGGGATATGAATCAACCATTGTGTTTCCCTTTAACCCAAAACGTGCCCATCCCATTGAAGATGAAAAAGTGGTGGCGGTCATTCCGTTTGGGCTCGGTCAGGAAAGCAAAACAAATCCCCATTCGAGTCAGAGTCAATCAGATGCTCAACCTACGACGAGTAATGATTCCGCTACTTCAGTGAAAAATACTGCCGCTACAACACCGATCAAAACCAATGAAAAACAGACTGCTTATAACAAAAGAACAAATGATGAAACTCCTACGGTGTTAGGTGAATCAACATCAAAAGCAAATAAAAATAGTGCGCGACCTTCCACCATAATTCCTATTACCATTGCAACGAGCCTCGTGGTGGTGGGAGGCATCTGGTTGTGGTTCTATCGAC
>JANLHK010000001.1 GCA_024653645.1 Candidatus Roizmanbacteria bacterium
GCCGTGATTTCGCCCATACGGGTGATTGCATTACCACAGTATCTGATAGCCATTATTTTTCTGTTGCTCTTGTACGCTGCGAGCATCTTTTTTGTATCATCACATGAGCGATTAGAGAAGTGGGAGTCCATTGGATTAATCGGTTTATATATTCTTTTTTTCTCCATAGAAACCATTTTGTAGTATATCCTCGATTGCAAAGACAAAAGTTGCATGATATAGTATGTTCATTATGATTAAGAGGTATGAGTTTGTGTTTGTGCTTCCCGGAAAGCTTGAAAAAGAAACCCTGGATGAAGAAAAAAAGAAGCTACGCGATCTTCTGACCGCTCACAAGGCAACCGTGAAAGAAGAGGTTGATTGGGGCAAGAAGCAGCTCGCGTATCCGATCAAACACGAACAAACAGGCTACTATTCCATATGGACCGTTGAAGCGGCCACTTCTGTTTTGCGTGAAATTATTCGGATTATGAATTTCCAGGATAGTGTATTGCGTTACGCGATGTTACAAATTTAATACGAATAATAACCATGGCATCACGATCACTGAACAAAGCAACACTTATCGGAAACCTTACCCGCGATCCTGAAGTACGATATACCCCCCAGGGAACGGCAGTTGCCCAATTTGGTGTGGCCACCAACCGTGATTGGGTCACCGCGCAAGGCGAGAAAAAAGAAGAAGTACAGTATCACCGTATCGTTGCCTGGAGCAAACTGGCAGAGTTGTGCAAACAGCTGTTGGTTAAGGGAAGCAAGGTCTATGTCGAGGGACGCATCGTGTATCGCCAGTTTGATGGAAAAGACGGCGTACAGCGCAATATCACTGAAATCGTTATGGATAATATGATTGTACTGTCACCGGGAAAGGGACAGGGAACAGCTGTGAGCCAGGACGAGAGCACTCATGCCTCTGACAGTATGGAAGAAATGCCTGAAGAGGATACGGATAATAAAAAGGGTAGTAACAAACAGGAATCTGTTGATGATTCAGAAATTCCATTTTAATGTATATGGCATCATGTTATTTTTGCACTCAAAAGGTTGAACCTTCGTACAAAGAGTACGAGGCGTTAAAGAAGTTTCTGTCGTTTCGTGGCAAAATAGTCTCGTCTGAAAAATCGAGAGTATGTGCCAAGCATCAACGGAAACTAGCCCGTGCCATCAAACAGGCACGCCAAATGGCATTGCTGCCCTATGTCGTCTACGAGGAATAATCGTGATAGACTAGGGTTACCAAACGGATGGTAAAGAAACAAGCCTCATCATTTGTATGCTCAAACTGCGGCGGTAATTTTGAACAGTGGTTTGGTCGCTGTCCTGATTGCGGCGAGTGGAATACCCTGAAATCATTTAATGCTCCGGTCCCTGGAAATAATCCGAGTGGACTTGATACCTCCGTTACCCCATCAAAATTTATCTCTTTGCAAGAAGCAGGAAAGGGAAGCATTACGCGTATATCCAGCGGATCGAAAGAAATTGATCGGGTATTGGGTGGCGGCTTTGCCCGTGGATCCGTGGTACTGGTGTCGGGAGAGCCGGGCATCGGAAAGTCCACCCTGTTGCTGTCCTTGTTGGGTTCATTATCCAAAAACAGGATAGCGGTGGCGTATGCGTCAGCAGAGGAAGACGGCGTCCATGTTGCATTGCGCGCCAAGCGTCTCAAGTTGTCTATGCAAACCCTGCTGTTTTCGTCTGATAATCAGGTTGACGCGCTCATTCAGGGTTTGCAACAGGCTCATAAAACAACTCCGTTGGGTGTAGTGGTATTTGATTCACTGCAAACCCTGTACGCATCAGGAAGTGACACGACGTCTGGTTCCTTAAGTCAATCAAAGGAAGTGTTAACCCGCATTATCCATTTTGCAAAGGAAGAGCAGATAACCTGCATAGTAGTCGGACATGTGACCAAAGAGGGCGATATTGCCGGACCGAAATTTCTGGAGCATATGGTTGATACGGTGCTGTTTATTGAAGGCGAATCGCGCTCACATTTGCGCATACTGCGCTCCCTGAAAAACCGTTTCGGATCAACCCAGGAAACCGGATTCTTTGAACTGGGGGAAGAGGGAATACATGAAGTGGCCAATCCGAGTGAATATTTTCTTGATTGGGGAAACGCTAAAACCGCGGAGGCGGGTCGAGCGGAGCGAAGATCCAGCGAAGCTGGAAAAACCGCAGTGGGGGTGCGCGAAGGACCACGGATCGTATTTGCAACCATTGAGGCGCTCGCGGTTACCTCACACTTGGCATTTCCGAAACGGGTGGGCAAAGGGGTAGATGGCAAACGATTGGAAGTTATTCTCGCCATTTTAAAAAAACACTTAGGTCTTACCATTGATTCATTTGACGTGTATGTGAATGTATCCGGAGGACTGACGGTGCGTGATCCGTTGGCAGACCTGGGGATAGCCGCGGCTGTGTATAGCGCCATTACCGGGTATCGCTTTCCGGAGCGCTCATTATTCCTGGGAGAAGTGGGGCTTCTGGGCGCTTTACGCAAGTCACGGGACAGTGATTCCATTGTCAAGGAAGCGCGTCGTTTGGGCTTCACTACCTTCTATACTCCTCATGAGATAGCGCATATCCGGCTCCTGAAGTCTTTCTCGTAAGTAAACATGGTATACTACTACCCATGAACAAAGAGGTAGGGATTGCGATCCTTATTGGTATTATGTTGGGGATTGCCGGGGCAGTATACATTAATCGAGAGTCAATTGGCGGAGGCGGTAAGAATACCTTGCCTTCGATGGATACCAATGAGATTAGTCAGCTCCCCAGTCCCAAGATACAGATCTTGGCAAAGATAGATGGATTACCCAATGCCTTATCGGTGTACACCAAGCCGTCACTGGCTTTGTCAGTTACGCCGACTGAGGATGTGGTGATGGTATTCCATTCACTCGTTAGTAGCGAGGTGGCTGCCAGCGGCAAAGCATTCATGCAGAAAGTACCGCTGAAGGCAGGATACAACGTACTGATGATAGGCCAATTGGGTAAGAAAAATGACACGACC
>JANLHK010000005.1 GCA_024653645.1 Candidatus Roizmanbacteria bacterium
AAATCGCTCATAGTGCTGCTGGTATCGCTCATTATCAGAAGGGTGAGGTTCTAATCTACCGCCGCGCTCACGATACATATCCCGTAAAATCTTATGCGATGTTGGGTTCAATCCTGCCCGTTCCCTATCAACCAGTAACGCTAATAGTTCCTGCTCTACCTCTCCCTCTTGCATCTGAGTCTGTGCCTGACTTCTTACATTTTCTTCTGACGCGTCCTGAAATTCTAACCCTGATTGCACAGCAGGTAATAAACTTATGATTCTGAGCACCTGCCCATATAGTTTTTTATCCAATCCTGCTAATTTTTTTAAAATTTCTTTTCTATTAATATGGGTGCCAATATCAGTACTGTTCATAACGGGTTCCATATCTGCATTATGTATCGTTTCCATGACTGCCTTTTTATATGAAATAAGTCTAGCCAGTGCACTTCTTTCAATTCCCAATTCATCAGCTAATGCTCCTTCAACCACATATTCAGCACGGCTCCAGAAGCGCGCCAGTAAATCAGATCGCATCCCTCTCACTTCGTTTATGCGGGGGTCATGCTTGCAGGCTACACTCCATAATTCAAGTAATGCCTCTTGTTTTAACTCGTCGGCAACCATAGGATTGTTACCTACTACACCCTCTTCTATCTTTTTAGTTACTACTGCTTCAGCAATATAAGCATGTCGTGTCGCAATAAGGCCTGCTATGGTATTACGTTTTTCCAATATAGAACTTAATTCACGTTGAGCCTCAGGGTGCTCAGAAGTAATCATCTGTATTTGATCATTGAATTGAGCCACCATAGTCCCTAGTGTATGAATTGCCTTGGCAGGTAGCCGATCAGGATAATTCGTATCAACATAATGCGCTACGTTATACACAACACCGTTATGTACAATCTCCTCTAAACCATCTCGGTGAGTTGGGTGTCCTGTTTCAATGGTCATCTATATATTATAGGATATGATTGCCTCTTTTACAATGTGATACAATTTGTTCATGATGGCAAAAATACAGCGGCGGTTATCAGCAATTTGGGAAGAACTGGTCGTCTACTACATGAATATTGTGGGGTATATTCCATTCCATTTTAAACGTAGGTTTGTCTATCGCCTGTGCGGCATCAAAATCGGCTCGGGAAGCACCATTCACACCCATGCTATTTGGTACACCACTGGTGGCGTTTCCATTGGCAACGATACCATTGTCGGTGAAGGCGCAACGCTAGACGGACGTGGACATATCACCATCGGAAACCATGTTGATATTGCCTCGGACGTTATGATCTATACCTCCCAGCACGACATTAATTCACCCACCTTTGCACCGGTATACGGTCCTGTCGTCATCGAAGATTATGTATTTATCGGCCCTCGTGCCATTATATTGCCCGGCGTTAGCATTCATACTGGAGCCATTGTGGGTGCCGGAGCTGTAGTTACCAAAGATGTAGCCGCCCATACGGTGGTGGGTGGAGTGCCCGCTAAACCCATTGGAGAACGAACACTTAAAGAGTACTCATACCGGCTGGGCCGAGCCCGCTGGTTCAGGTAATACCATCTTGACAAAGATTAGCAGACAACGTATACTGTTGCTAAATGAATCACATTAATGAGCTATCTGACCGACAGATAAAGATTCTCAAGGCCATTGTTGATGAATATATTGATACCGGTGATGCCGTCGGATCAGAACTACTTGAAAAAAAATTCAAGGTCGGCTATTCCCCTGCTACTATTCGTAATGAGATGGTGGTTCTGGGCAAATATGGCTACATTGGAAAATCACATTTTTCATCTGGCCGCGTCCCGACACCAAAAGCATTCCGGTTCTATATCAATACCCTACTTCCCAAAAAGCCCTTAAGTACTGCAGAAGAAGTATCCATTAAAAATGAGGTCTGGGACTATCAAAAAGATGAGGTGCGCTTTTTGGAAGAAATTGCATCGGTCTTGGCCGACAAAAGCGGACTGTTGGCTATGGTATTTCTCCAAAATGGGTTTCGCTATTACGCCGGCACCGAACACTTGCTTGCTATAAAAGAGTTTTCTGATTATGACTTTTCCCAATCAGTATTTGGTCAACTGGATGACGTGGAGTACTGGATTGGTATTTTAGCTGATTTAATGAGTCACCAAAAAGAGCTTGAAATACTCTTGGGCGATGATTACCAAATGAAGCAATTAACCAACCTGGGAAGTGTATTCTCTGGGTTCCGTATCGGTGATCAGCAGGGCGCCATCGGACTAATCGGACCCTGTCGTTTACCGTATTCTGCCGCCGTTCCTTTAGTTAACTATACCGCGACTATCATTTCGCAGGTCTATGACCAGAAATAACCATGTCAAAACAGCAATCAAAACCAGAGCCGCAAAAAGATACCAAACTGGACGAGCTGCAGCATAAGTATTTGCTGGCTCTGGCTGATTATCAGAACCTTGAAAAACGATTTTGGAGCGAACGCGAACGGCTGGAGACCGAAGCCTACCGTACCGTCATTACCCCTTTTCTGGATATTAAAGACGATATTGACGCTGCCAGCAATTTTGATAAAAACAACGGTATTGATTTAATTGCGCGCAAAATGGATGACGTTATAACCAAACTGGGTGTCGAAGCCATTAACCCTGAGGGCAAACCATTTGAGCCTGAGGTCATGGAGTGCATCAGTACCGAAGAAGGCTCTGAACATAATATGGTAACGAAAGTGCATAAAAAAGGATATCGCAGGGGAAGCTCGTTACTGCGCCCCGCCATTGTGACGGTTAGCATTACTAATTTACCTAAAAAGGAGGAAACACCATGAGTAAAATCATAGGAATCGATCTAGGAACCACTAATTCTTGTATGGCTGTTATGGAAGGCGGAAAGCCCAAAGTTATTCCCAATGCCGAAGGAAAAAACACGACCCCATCAGTCGTTGATCCTGATAAACATACGGTTGGTGAGGTAGCAAAACGTCAAATCGTCATCAATCCCGACCGCATCATCTATTCCGTTAAGCGTCTTATGGGTAAGCGTTACAAAGATGAATCGGTTCAAAAAGATACAAAAATGCTTTCATACAAAGTAGTTGAAGGCAAAGATGGCGCCGCTGCCGTTAAAATCGGCGACAAAATCTATACTCCTCAGGAAATATCAGCCTCAGTGCTGTCAAAGCTGAAAAAAGATGCTGAAAGTTTTCTGGGCGACACCGTTGACCGTGCAGTCATCACCGTTCCCGCCTACTTCGATGACGCACAACGCCAGGCAACCAAACAAGCTGGTGAAATTGCCGGTCTTACAGTTGAGCGCATTATCAATGAACCCACAGCAGCTTCGCTCGCCTATGGACTGGATAAAAAACAAAGTCATTACATTGCCGTGTATGACCTTGGCGGCGGTACCTTTGATATCACCGTCCTTGAGTTGGGTGAGGGGGTGTTCCAGGTAAAAGCTACTAATGGTGACACGCACTTGGGTGGCGATGACTTTGATCAATTGATCATTACGTACCTGGCTGATGAATTTAAAAAAGAACACGGTATTGATCTGCGCAAAGACCCGCAGGCTTTGCAGCGATTGCGCGATGGAGCTGAAAAAGCAAAAATTGAGCTGTCGTCAACGCTTGAAACAGAAATTAATCTTCCCTTTGTTACGGTTAAGGATAATCAGCCCTTGCACTTTGTTACTAAACTGACCCGTGCCAAACTGGAATCATTAACTGAAGAGCTGATTAAGCAAACATTCGGACCGGTTGCAGCCTGTATCAAGGATTCAGGTGTTGCTAAAACGGATATTCATGAAATAGTTATGGTAGGAGGCATGACCCGTATGCCCCGCATTGTTGAGGAAGTTAAAAAATTCTTCGGCAAAGAGCCTAACCGCAGCGTTAATCCTGATGAAGTAGTGGCCGTTGGCGCTGCTATTCAGGCTGGCGTTATTGGTGGTGATGTACATGATGTGGTGCTGCTCGACGTGACACCGCTTACCCTCGGCGTAGAAACCATGGGAAGCGTCATGACCCCCCTTATTCCCCGTAACACCACTATTCCTACGTCAAAATCTGAGGTGTTTAGCACCGCAGCCGATAATCAAACCTCGGTTGATATCCATGTGTTGCAAGGAGAGCGCCCCTTGGCTAAGGACAACAAGTCTCTGGGACGATTCATCCTTGAGGGTATTCCTCCGGCACCGCGTGGTACACCTCAAATTGAAGTGAAGTTTGATATTGATGCCAATGGTATATTGACGGTTACTGCCAATGATAAGGCAACCGGCAAAAACCAGAGCATCCGCATCACCGGTTCAACCGGCTTAACCGATGAGGAAATAGAGAAAATGCGCAAAGCAGCCGAAGAACATGCACAGGAGGATAAAGAAGCACGTGAACGTATAGAGGCAAAAAACCAAGCAGAGACTTTGCTCTATACGGCTGAGAAAACCTTGAAAGAAAACAAGGAAAAAATCAAGGAAGAACTTTACAAGGAAGTTGAACAAAAAGTGGAAGAGCTTAAGGCAGTAAAGGATAAGGAAGACCTAGAGGATATGAAGAAAAAGACTGAAGAGCTTAACACATCGTTAAGTAAAATTGGTCAAGAAATGTATAACAAGCCACAGGAAGAAAAAGCTGCTCCCACTGAGGAACCAAAAGAAAAAGCCGAGGAAGGCGAAGTTGAAGCGTCATAATGGCCAACAAGCGGGATTATTACGAAGTATTGGGTGTGTCAAAAAGCGCCAGCGCGGAAGAGCTGAAAAAAGCGTATCGCAAACTGGCGCTTGAATGGCATCCTGACCGCAATAAATCTCCTAATGCCACTGAGAAATTTAAAGAAATTAATGAGGCCTTTTCAGTCCTGTCCGATACCCAAAAGCGAGCACAGTACGACCGATTTGGGCATGCTGCCAGCGGCGCCTCCCCCTTTGGTGGCGCCGGACCAGGTGGTGGAGCGTATAGCTACGCATCATACGGTGACATCAATGATATTTTTAATTCATTCGGTGTTGACGGCAGCAATCCCTTTGATATTTTTGAAAGCTTTTTTGGTGTTCAAAACCCATCCCGGCAACGTAAACCCACCTACCGCATTCAGGTGACCTTTGATGAGGCAGCAAAAGGGGTAGAAAAAACGGTACAAATCGAGTCCGGTAAAAAGAAAATTAAAATTCCTGCCGGTATAGCCCATGGGAGCCGCATTCAATTTAGTGATTTTTCAATTATGGTAGAGGTAGGAAACAGTGATACGTTCCAACGTGATGGGCAAGATCTGTATTATGAAGTTCACCTTGATTATCCCGACCTCATTCTGGGTACCTCAATCAAAGTACCGACATTAACCAAACCGGTAACGGTACGCATTAAACCATCAACCGAACCAGGAACGCTTATTCGTTTGCGCGGATTTGGTCTTCCCTATCCCCAAACCAACCGCACCGGAGACCTCTATTTACTGGTTAAAATGAACATGATCAAGCAGGTTGGTAGAAAAGAAAAAGAACTCCTCGAATCGATTCGTAAAATACGTTCTTAACGGTTTAAATACCGCTCAATATTATCCTGGTGGGTCTCATAATCTTCAGCGTAATGCATATTGGTTCCATTGCTATCTGAAATATAGTACAAATAGTCACTCTCCTGCGGATCAAGCACAGCACGCAATGTATCGAGCCCAGAATTGGCAATTGGGCCGGGAGGAAGACCAGTATTGAGATACGTATTATATGGTGAGTCAAGTTTCAGATCAGCTGCCGTGAGGTGTTCTTTCCACCATCGTTTACCTTGTGCATCATAACCAAGTGCATACTGAATAGTGGCGTCAATCTGAAGTGGCATATCAAGTTCCAGCCGGTTCAGCAAAATGCCGGCAACCATACGCTTATCCTCCAATGTACGCGCCTCTCGCTCTACTAACGATGCCAAGGTCAACACTTCATGCAGGCTATAGTTATTTTTCATCGTTGATTGTTCGTAAAGCGGGACCACCCGCTCATTAAACGTTTTTTTCAGCAGATCTGCCACCACTTCCTCACTGGCCTCCTTGGGGATGAGGTAGGTATCGGGATACAGATACCCTTCTTCCACCAACGCGTCAAATCGCTGGGTTGAAATGGGTATTTTTTTGGCAACCGCTTCGGCTATCTCTTCTTTGCGCAGGCCCTCAATAACGGTAACCCACACATCAATGGTGCCATGCGTCAGCTCATTGGCGATCTCAGTCGTACTCATGCTACGGTTTAAACGGAAGTCTCCCGCTTGAATTGATTTTTCTATTCCCAGCTGCTTTACTACCAGGTAGAATACGACGCGGTCTCGGATAAACTCTTCAGACTCAAGATTTTTTGCGATAGTGGCAACGCCTTCGCCAGGATGGATAACAAAAATCTCGTTGGTGATAGCGTTTTTATCAACCGGTAACAGGCCCTCGCGGTACCAGATAGTTAATCCCGCTATGACTACCAAAGGCAGCACCAAGAGCGTAACAATTTTTTTCATCTTTCTTTTTTAAGACGCAAGCTCGTTCACCAGGGCTCGCCTATATGATCCTTCTCCCTCAACTACATACACCCGCTTACAGCTACAATATGCCAATGTTTTACCCTTTACTGTCTTACGTGGCGCATCTTTTAAGTCCTTACCACATCCCACACATCGCCGTTGAGATAACAACCAGAACTGTAACGGTTCAATGAATTTCTTAAATATCATGGGAGATAAATTAAACTAGTAGTTCAAAAACTGGCATATGGGTATAGGTGTCAACGGCTTCGCGTAATTTATCAGTGCTGCTTGCATACATAGTAAGGAGTATATCATGTTTTTTAATTCGCTGTCCCATGCGGGATTGGAGCACCATACCGCCCAGTTTATCACTGGGAGCGCCTAACAGCCGGGCCAGTGAGTTGATGTTAAAGTTATTCACGCCAGACACTACGCCATCCTGCGAAGCGACTATCTCCTGCTTAAACTTTCCCGCAGGAATACGGTCAATCTCAAAATCCCCATCCCCACCCTGTTCTTTCACTATTTCACGAAACTTTTTCATGGCCACACCGGTTTTCAGCAAGCGTTCGGCAACCAACAACGCGTCATCAGCACGGTGATCGGCAGCAAAACACAAGTCCAACACCTCGCTCGCCAGCTTTATTGATTTAAACTCCAAATCAGAGGAGCGATCCGACGTTTGAGAGAGTACCTTAACCGCATCAATGGTCTCATAGTTAGGCCCGATACCAAAGCCAGCCGGCTCATATTGAAAATTAATATCAGCCTTAACCGTGATACCAAACCGATGCGCGATACGAGTGAAGGCATCACGAAACCGTAGTGCGTCTTTCACCAACTTTATCTTCATAGTGGGTCCGACCGGAATGTCCAGCACCATGTATTTTGATGATGCGGCAACTTTTTTTGCGAGGATAGAAATGATGACCTTATCATATGATTCAAACGACAACGGTTCCTCAACACGAATGATAACGTCGTCAGCCGGCGCCATGCCCAAGTGTCCTCCCCAAATGATGCAGCCTCCGATGCGCTCCACGATGGCCTGCGCTTTTTCAAGCTCTATGGCAACGGGCGCCAGGACCTCCATACAATCGGCCGTCCCTGCCGGTGTAGTAATGGCTCGTGAAGAGGTTTTCGGTATCTGGTAGCCGGCAGCGGCAACAATGGGCACAATGATCATGCTGGCGCGTGTACCGGGCATACCGCCGATGGAATGCTTGTCGGCCACAATGCCCTTCAGGGTAAACTTCTTGCCGGTCTCAACCATAGCCTTAGTCAGGTTGTACAGCTCATCATCGGTATAACCCGCACTGAATGAAGCAGCAGCAAAATATGCAACAAAAATATCATCAAGACCGCCCGTTGAAAACTCATGCATAATGGCATAACTATCTTCGTATGACAATTCCTTGCCCACTAGTTTTCGCTTAATGGCGTCTATCGCCCGAATGCGTTGTGTGTTATTCATGTTTTTCGTCCATTGTTGTTAACGTTCGGTTTACGTAGAATAATTTAGTATAGCGATCTATGGTGGCTTTTACTACCCGCAGACGCTTAAACAAATTAAAAAGCTGATCAAATTCATCGGGAATAAACGCCCAGGCAGCATACCCGTATACGGCCAAACCCATAAAAACGCAGGTTGCCGTCAGCCACAGCACCTGAATAGTGCGGCTTGTATCAAAAACCAATCCGTCAAGCAGTTTGCGCAACAGCCACACTAATACCGCCGTTACGAGGGCAATCATGAAAATAAACAAAAAGCGCGGCAACACATCTTTCAGCTTAACGCCGTCAATGCGCCGTACCAGCAGTACATACAATGCCATAACCTGCAGGGCTATGGAAACCGAAAACGAAACCGCCAAGTACCATACCGGCAGCTTGAGTATCACAATAAAGAGTACGCTTAAGAAAGAATTGAACACGGTGGCATAAAAACCCACAACCAGGGGTGTTTTGGTGTCGTCCAGCGAAAAGAATGCGCGCACAATAATATAGTACGCGGTATGAAACGGCATAGATAATGCAAATACCGAAAGCGTGTATGCCGTTGAAACGGTTGAGTCCCAGTCAAACTTCTCTCCTCCGAAAATTAATCGTGTTACCGGGATACGCAGCGTGGTAAAAAAAACCACAAATGGCATCGTAACAAAAAATACCAACAGCAACAGACGGGTTACGTTGCGCATCAATTCGTGATAATTTTTTTTGTGGGCATACTCGACAAAAAACGGCAACACCGCTTGTCCGAGTGCAACACCAATTAGGGTGACCGGAATAATCTGCAATGACTGGGCGAGACTAAACGCTGACATGGCCCCTACTCCTTTCAGTGAAGCGAGGGCAACATCAATGGTGGCGTCAAATTGAACAATGGCCATGCTGGCCAACCGGGGAAGAAACGTAACGAAAAAGGTCGTAATCAAGGGATGATTCCACGGCAGTATCTTGGTTCCTTTCGTAAACAGTTTCAGGCCGGGAAGCAATAATAGGCAGTACAGAAACGCACCGATGCCAGCGCCAATCAATGCAGCGCTTAAACCCCACAAGCGGGCTCCCATAATAATGGTCAGAACCATGCCCACGGTATAGGCAATCTGCGCCAAGCCCGGTACTAAAAATTGTTTACGCGATTGCATGTATGAGGCATAGACATTACCGACCATAAGTAGCGGCACCTGCAACAGCAACACATACATAGAAAGATCAGCGGCTAACCGCTGGCTCTCGGGACTGAATCCGGGCACAACCAAGTGGAAAAGGCCATAGCGCAACGGAAATATGACTCCTACGATAACGGCCCAAGTCAGTAAAAAGAGAATAATGAGCGTAAGCGTAAATGAATGGACCCGTCGCACGTCTTCACCATCTTCAGCCTGAATCTTACTGATGATCGGTATGTAGCAGGCACTCAAAGATCCGAGGATAAGTATGTCAAAAACCAAATCGGGGATACGAAATGCCGCAAAAAAAAGATCTCGTTCCGCCCCCGTATAGTAACTGGTTAATACCCGGTATTTCCACAAACCAAATAGGCGCGCCAGCACCATGGTACTGACCACAATAACCGTAGACGCAAAAAGCGTTTTATACGAGCGTTTGTATAGTTCACTAACGAACTCTAGCTTTTTAGCAAGCATCGTGTATAATATATCGATCTTATGCCTAATATACAATCAGCAAAAAAGCGACAACGGCAGGAAATAAAACGACACGCACAAAATGCGGCTATGAAATCTCGTTATATTTCCGCGGTACATTTATTGGTGAAATCAAAGAAAAAGGGTTCGCTCAGTTCAACTGTCTCGCTCATTGATCGTGCCGTCAAAAAAGGCGTTATTCACCGTAATAAAGCAGCTCGTCTGAAGTCACGCCTGGCCAAAATGGCTCCCCAAAAAGCAGTCAAACAAACGGCACAAGCATAAGCTCGCACTCATTTGGCGTTTCTCCTCACAACATGCTACGATGATTCTATATGGCTCAGCGCTATCATTTTAATTTATTGAGTAAAAGGAAAGTAGCATTTTCGAACGAATTCCTTACGTTTACCCAGCGGTACGTGCGCTACATTCTTATTTCCACCCAACTGATCGTACTGGCGGTCTTTTTTGTCAAGATATTGCTTGACCAATCTATTGTGGATTTGAAAGAAAGCATTGATCAAAAAAATCAGATTATCTTGGCTGCCCAGCCCCTTATTCGCGACAATAATCAATTTGCCGAAAAAATTGACCTTCTGGACGGACTGATTGAAAAACAACGTACCTCATACGGATCGATGTTTACCGTACTGGATAATGTGCCTGAAACTATCACGGTCACTAAGTTTTCCTACAACCGCAACGAGATCACCTTGAGCGGCAGTACCTTTGAGGCAAACGATATTAAGAAATTTGAAGCACGACTGAAAAAAAAGCTCCCCAAGAGCACCGTGGTCATCCAGAAAATCATTATCCAGCAACGCAGTTACCAATTTGAGATGGTTATTTCCTATGAAGCGTAAGCACGTTTCTCACGATTACACCATTACCACCTTTGTATTTGTATTTACGTCATTCTTTTTATTCTTTGCCATTCGACCATCCCTTAATCTCATTTTTACCCTGAATAAAGAGCGCGCGGACTATACCACCATTAATCAACAACTGGATAAGCAAATCGAGGACATTATAAGCGCGCAAAACAACTATATTGCCCTGGCACCGTATATCAATGAAATTAACCAAGCTATTCCCAACCGACAGATACTGGCTGATACCCGGGAAGTCATTAGCACCGGTAGCCCTGAACTGGTGAACTTCAGCGTACAGGAAAGCACCCTGTTGCCGCTTGCCGGTTCACAGCTTAATATGATCGGGCTCGGAACCACGCTCACCGGTACCTATCCTTCTATAAAAGCCTACCTTACCTCGTTACGCGCCCTGCCGCGCATCGTGACCCTTGAATCGGTTGCCATCACCCATGGCGAAAGTACCACTTCTGGTTCACTCAATGCGAGTGTTCAATTACAAACATATTTTTACCATTTGCCATGAACAGCCGAAGTAGTACCCTTCAAGTAAACCGAGAATTGTTTATTATTTCTTTAACGATATTTATTACCGTCGTAGTTTGGATTACTGTCGAGCTGTATCATATTAGAAAAAATGAGCAATTTGAGACCGACTACGAAACGAGCCTCAAAACGGTGATTAAACCAATCGACAAAACAAAAGTTGAACGCATAACCAGAGAACACTAAATACCATGAGCTATTATTTTTTACATAAACCACGCACGATACCAACCTTATTGGCTTACAGCGTTATTGCGGGCTTTACCATCCTGCTGGCCCTCATGCTTCGATCACTCAGGGTGCAGCCCATTACCCGAGCAGCGCCGCTGGTGATTCCGAAACAGCTTATGGTTAGCAACATAACCAATACCTCGGCAACAGTAGCTATTGAGCTACCCGAGCCTGCCACGGTAGCCATACGCTTTACCAACAACGGAACCGAACAACTGGCGTTTGATCTGCGCGACACGCGTAGCCAACAGTCCCGACGTATTCATAGCATCAGTCTCAATAACCTGCAGCCCAGCACCAAATACTCGTTTGATGTACTCATCAACGGGAAAACGCTGCATACCTATGACTTAACCACCTTCTCCAATAACGACGTATTTGGCAACCAGCCCCCTATCTTTGGAAAAGTGGTGCAGAAAAACCTCAAGCCCTATGGTGATGTATTAGTACAGCTACGATTCCCTGATATTAATAAAACTCAAACCTATACCGCTATTACGAACGCATCAGGAAGTTGGATCATAGCCGTACCGATCGTCAAATCTGATAAGGGCGAGTTGAGGCAGCTTGAGGTGGACGACACGGTAGAGTTGCGTTTTACCGACGGCCAAAAAACAACATTGTTGCTGGCGACCGTGGAACAGACTGCGCCACTGCGTACCGTCATTTTAGGCCAGCAATATAACCTTAATACGGATGATTCGGTGTTGGGAGAATATACCCAAACCGCTACCAAACTCCAAAAGAATCTGCAGATTCTATTTCCTCAAGAAGGAGCAGGCGTGCCATCGCGGTTTATCCGTGCGAGGGGCATCGCGCAACCCAATACTGCCATCACGATCGCCATCTCGCCATCGCCCGGGACTACGGCAACCGTGCGATCCGATGAAACAGGCGCCTGGTCCTATCAAAATGCACTGCCGCTACGTGCGGGTGGCTATACCCTTACCGCCGCATCACTGGTTGAGCAATCCTCTACTCTGGTTCACTTTACCGTTACCAAAGAGGGTGAGCAGGTATTGGGCGAAGCGACCGGATCGGCAACGATAACGCCCGACATCTCGCCTACTACAACGGTAGCACCCAGCATAACGCAAAATCAGGTGACTCAAATCCCCACACTGATGCCCGTTACCCCGAGTCCCGCTATTCCCAGCACCGGTAGCTTTAATAACCATATGCTCATTATTGCCGCATCTGCCTTTAGCCTTTTAGGATTAGTTCTGCTACTATATTAGGTATGAATAGTATTGGAGTCCTCGCATTGCCGGCTATTGCCCTACTGATTACGACCGGAATCTTCGTCTATCAATTCAGACTCTATTTACGTGCCCGGAAAAAAAATCAAAAACCCAATATCCCTAATTTTAATATTGGACCGTTACCCAGCCCTATACAGATAGCATCCGCACCTCAAAAACAAACGGATAAAAAAATCCCGAAACCGATTAAAAAAGCCAATACGGCTTTTTATTACGCCGCCGCATTCGTAGGCGTGAGTTTGGTTATTGTCATGTTTGTCACCATGTCAGATGAACCATTTACCTTTATCCCACGCGCCAGCTCTCCCTCGCCGACCATTGGCATTTCGCCGACTACGTCGGCTCAACCCACACAGACCGGAGATATAGCAGCGAATCCCAGTCCATCAAGCGTACCTATTAATTATGCGCTCACTCCCACCGCCTCAGGCGCTCCCACGAGTACCCCATCTCTAACGCAAGCCGCAGGTGGTACATCGCCCACCTCAGGAGTATCTCCATCAAAGACCGTACAGCCAACGAAAGCTACCACCACGGCTGCGCCATCACCAACCAAGGCTGCGACCACCTCACCCAGTCCATCACCGCTCGCAACTACGACACTGGCTGCCAGCGTATCGCCATCTCCCACACCGACGCCCAAAACCATAGCCTATGCGCCTAATGTGGTGCAGCCATCCTCAGCTGCCGTGGTATCTCCTACTCTTACCCCTACCACCAAGCCCAGCGCTACGACGACTCAGGGGGCTCAAGCAACGATTACCGGATCAGCAACAGGTCAGGTCGGAGAGATTCCACAATCAGGCATCATTAACCCCAGCTTGTTCCTTCTCCTTGCTGGCGGATTCATTCTGTTCCTTGGATTCCTTTTTTAACCACAGGGTGGTATATTTGCACGCAGGATATTGATCACAGGCATAAAAACGTCTTCGTTTTTTTGAAAACCGAACCACCAGTTCACCTTTGCCACACTCAGGGCACATGACGCCGGTCTTCTGCAAAAACTGTTTGGTGAATTTACAATCAGGAAAACCGGTACAGGCGTAGAATTTGCCAAAACGTGACATTTTAATAACCAACGGTTTGCTGCATTCGGGACATTTCTCATCAGTCGTTTCTTCAACGCGTATTTTCTCAGTAAATTGAGCGGCTGCTTCAAGCTGTTTGGCCAGAGACGCATAAAACACGCCTATCATCTGTTTCCAGTTTTCACTCATCTGCGCAACCTTATCGAGGTCCTCCTCCATATGTGCCGTAAAGGTAACATCAAAC
>JANLHK010000019.1 GCA_024653645.1 Candidatus Roizmanbacteria bacterium
GCTTTCATTCTGGTATAATCGCATCATGTCACTATCAGTCGGGATTGTAGGATTACCCAATGCAGGGAAATCAACGCTGTTTAACGCGCTTCTGAAAAAGACTGCTGCCTTGGCACAAAACTATCCCTTTACCACCATTGAACCCAATACCGGTATTATTGATATTCCAGATGCCCGTCTACCAAAACTGGCAGAAGTGGTACACACTCACAAACTAGTTCCAGCCACCATAGAGTTTGTTGATATTGCCGGACTCGTTGCCGGTGCGCATAAAGGGGAAGGATTGGGTAATCAATTTTTAGCACATATCCGTGAAACCAGTGCTATCTGCTACGTACTTCGGTTTTTTGAAGACGGCGATATTATCCATGTTGCCAACCGCGTTGACCCGCTTGGCGATCTTGAAATTCTGGAGACCGAATTGCAACTGGCGGATTTACAAACACTAGAAAAACAAAAGGAGGCAAAAGGAGTACCGTCAAAAGAACAAAAACTGCTGTGGGATGTGGTTCAGAAATTGAAAGCAATACTGTCACAAGGGAAACCAGCCCGCGATGCCCATCTTACGGATGAAGAGCGAAAAGCTGCCCAACCGCTCAATTTAATTACGGAAAAATCTGCCATTTATATTGCCAATATGTCTGAATCCCAACTGCATAACGCAGATACGGTGATTCAACCACTCAAGGAAAAAGTTAACGGCACCATTATTGCCCTTAACGCAAAACTTGAATCGGAATTGATTGATATCACCGATGAAGAACGCATAGAACTGTTGTCATCAGTCGGCATCACTGAACCAGCCTTGGGAAAGCTTGCCAAAACGGCTTATGACACGCTTCACTTGATGTCATTTTTAACTGCTGGTGAACTAGAGGCACGCGCTTGGACCATTGCCAAAGGAACCAAAGCACCCCAGGCAGCAGCGGTGATTCATTCGGACTTTGAAAAACATTTTATTAAAGCCGATTGCGTTTTATATGAAGATTTTATTGCGCAGAGCGGTTGGGTAGGGGCACGAAAGGCAGGGAAGGCGAGAAGTGAAGGGAAGGACTACCTTATGCAGGAGGGTGACGTGGTTGAATTTAAAATTGGCTCATAGTATACTGAACAATAATGCCAGCGGAAATTCAGGCAACAATTTCGTTACACATTTCCAAACCACCTTTTGAAGTTGCCAACGCTCTCTACCGCATCACTGGGTCACCTAGTGAAATTGCCCAAGAAATGGAGCATCTTGCTGGTATCTTACGCTCATGCGATGGCGTTCCTCAAGCTATTATTGGATTAGATCCCGTAGTTCAAACCACAAAGCCTCATAAAGAATCCGAAAGAATCTCCATACATGAGTTAACAGAAGCAGGTGCACCCTTGGCGCTTATCGCTGCCGCATTAAGCGTGTACCCTAATGCCACTCACCGCTTTGTACCAATCGACGAAACGACGCTCTCCCGTATCGCAACATATGTATCGCCCAATGAAGATAGGAGTGTATCTATTATAGAAAGACGTAGACAAGCCTTAAAGATATTAAGGCAAGAAGGATCTTATTCATTTGATACATTTCCTCCTGAACTTCAAGCGTTGGCACAGACTATTCAACAGGATATTGCAGGACTTAGTCAGGAACAATTTGTAGAGTTAATGGCAACTATCGCACCCAACCTTCACTCAAGATCGTGATGACAGACCTTCTTCTATCATGCGCCGGTTGTAGGCGAGCAAGTCTGCAATAAAGCCTAAGAAGATAATGTTGATACCGGTACCAATGAGTACCGATGAGATAACTAGCGACTGTACGTGTCCACCAGCGTCACCTTCAATTAAGGCAAAATACAAATACCGGATAATGCCTCCCAATCCAATGGCACCAATAACGCTTCCAGTAACCGACAGCACATAGAGTGCGCGATACAGCAACACCGTACGAATAATAGTTGCGACAGACTTTACGATATGGTTCATAACACCACGCGCGATGAGCCGTGACTGGCCGCTCTCGCGTTTACGAAACAAAACCGGCACATCAACAATAACCATACCTTTAAAAAAAGCATCAATCAGTGTTTCGTGGGTATAGGTGTGTTCCGATACAATGGATAAGGTTTGTGCGCATTCACGACTATGTGCCCGGAACCCCGATGAAGCGTCTGCTACTTTCATACCAGTAAATGAGCGAATGAAAGCACTCCCCAGCATATTGCCATATTTTTTGCTCATGGGCATGTGGTTCAGCGTTGCCACTTGTCGATCGCCAATCACCAGGTCCGCGGTCCCATTAAGAATGGGAGCCACCAGCTTTGGTATTTCTGCCTGATCATACTGATTGTCAGCATCCGTATTCACTATTACGTCAGCACCCAGTTCAAGCGCAGCGTCAAGTGCATCCTTAAAGGTACGGGCAAGACCACGATTGCGCTTGTGAGAATAGACATAATCAGCTCCAGCTTTTTTTGCTGAACGGGCAGTATGGTCAGTTGACCCGTCGTCATAGACCAATACTTTAACCGAATCGATTCCTTTTATCTTTCGAGGCACTGAACGTACCACCTCGATAATCGACTTTTCTTCATTGTATGCCGGAACCGTAACTAGTAGTTTCATTGGGGACAAT
>JANLHK010000016.1 GCA_024653645.1 Candidatus Roizmanbacteria bacterium
CTTGATGAAGCGTGGCAAAAGGTTCATGGAAAGCTTGGTGGTTTTTTTACGGCAGAAACAGAGGATGTGTATAAGGAACGGGCTAAGGCAATGCTGCGCCGGGTTACCGAACATCCGGGACCGGTTGCACGAAAAGCAGTTAAGATAACTATGAATTTACCGCACTACACTCTGTCGGAAAAAGACAATATCATTTTATGCGGACGCATTGATTGGCTTGAATACTTAGAAGATTCAGATAGCGTTCATATTATTGATTTTAAAACGGGCAAAGGGGACGAACCCGGCGATTCACTCCAGTTACCTATCTATTACTTGTTGGTAAAAAATTGTCAGCGTCGTGCCATTGCTAAGGCAAGTTACTGGTATCTTGAGCGCAATGATGAATTGACCGAGTTGTCACTACCTAATCCGCAAGAATCGGAAGAACGGGTACTGGTAATTGCAAAGCAGATAAAACTGGCTAAACAACTGGAGCGATTTAAATGCCCGAAGGGTGAGAAAGGGTGTGTGTATTGCCACCAGTATGAAGCGATTCTGGAAGGAAACGCAGAACTGGTTGGTTCGGACGAGCGATCATTGTTTTATGCCCTTGATCCTTCATTACAAGACGAAGAGGGTGGTAGTGTTATTTTGTAATGAACCATATGCGTGAGCAGGCCATTGGGGTGTTTGATTCAGGGGTAGGAGGACTCACCGTACTTAAAGAACTTATTAAAACTCTTCCTCAGGAGCAATTTATATATATTGGGGACACCGCCCGTGTACCCTATGGCACCCGTAGCAAAGAGGTAATAGTGCGATTTGCCCGTGAATTGGCGCAATTTCTTCTGAGAAAAAACGTCAAGTGCATGGTGGTGGCATGTAATACCGTTTCAGCTACCTGCATGCAAGATCTTGCGCAATTGGTGCCTGTGCCCTTACTCGGCGTGATTATTCCTTCAGTAGAACGCATTATTGCAACGACCAAAAGCAAACATGTTGCCGTGATTGGTACACCAGCAACCATTGCCAGTAACGCGTATCAACAAGCATTGCAGGCGCGCATGCCGGAGATAACCATATACGCAAAAGCCTGCCCGTTATTTGTTCCCATTACTGAGGAGGGTCTTGAGCAGAGTGATATAGCTCGCCTTACCGCGCGTCACTATTTGTCTGATATACCTGCTACGGTTGACACCGTTCATCTTGGTTGCACCCATTATCCTTTATTAACAGACGCCATTAAGCAGGTGGTGGGTAATAAACATATTATTGATTCGGCACAACCAACGGCTGAGGCAGTACGGCGCATGCTTGAAGAGCAATCATTACTGGTTACTCGCAACACGCATACACCAAACCAATTATATATGACCGATCTTTCGGATCGTTTAAAAAATATTGCCGTTCATTTCTTAGGCGATGCTGATTGCGATTACCAACGGGCTATGATATAGTTTTTGAACATGGATCGAATACTCGTAACCGGAGCTTTCGGACAAATTGGCACAGAATTGGTGCCAGCACTACAAAAAAAATATGGCAAGGATGCTGTCATTGCCCATGGCCACAAAAACATTCCCCCTGATGCTGACGTTGAAGTAGTAACGTTTGATATTCGTGAAGAAGGAAAGCTTGAGGAGACCATTCAGAAGTACAACGTAAAAACTATTTATCATATGGTTTCCTTGTTGTCGGCAGTAGGTGAACGTGATCCGAGTGTCACGTGGGACATTAATATGAATGGACTCAAATTTGTTTTAGATCTCGCGGTAAAGCACTCGATTAAAGTTTTTTGGCCCAGTTCTATTGCGGCTTTCGGGCCTACCACGCCTCGTGAACGAACACCCCAGCATACGGTTATGGCACCTACCACCATGTATGGTGTAACTAAAGTAGCTGGAGAACTGTTGGGCCAGTATTACCATAAGAAATATAATCTGGATATCCGCTCTATTCGCTATCCGGGTCTGATTAGCTGGAAAGCTGAGCCGGGCGGTGGTACTACGGATTATGCGGTTGCTGTTTTTTATGAGGGATTAAAGACCGGGCACTATACCTGTTTTGTACGGCCAGATACCACACTCCCCATGATGTATATGGATGATGCGATTCGCGGAACGATGGCATTAATGGAAGCAGATCCCAGCAGATTAACCATTCGCACCAGCTACAATTTTGCAGCGTTGAGCTTTACTGCTGAGGAATTGGCAGAGGAACTGAAGAAGCATATTCCGCTGAACGTTGACTACAAACCAGATCATCGTCAGCAGATTGCTGATTCATGGCCCATGTCTATCGATGATAGCGTGGCCCGTCAAGATTGGGACTGGAAGCACCAGATCGACCTTTCGGCCATGACCAAAACCATGTTGATTGAACTGCGCAAAAAATTCGGCATGAAATCATGAGTAGGCAAGCGTTTTATGATGTATTAACTTCTGAGGTTGCGGCGATTGATGAGCTGGGAACAGCAAA
>JANLHK010000021.1 GCA_024653645.1 Candidatus Roizmanbacteria bacterium
ACTTTCAGCAATCTCAAATAAGAATGTAAAACTGTTCCTTCAAACCCTTGGTGGAAATCTGTCATCAGAGGATCAATTATTTTTGCTGCCTTATCCAATAGTTGTACTTTCTCTTTTACACCATCTGAAAGCTCAGCTTGAACAATAAAAGTGGAAGCTAGGTTTGTTGCAGGTACTACAAATCCTTTTTCTGCTTCAAGAGCCTTGCGAAAATATTGGACTGCGTCCTCATTTTGACCCAACCTGTTATAAGCGACGCCTATGTTATTGCACGTCCTTGCTAGCTCATGTTGTAAGTTATTGTTACCCTGAACCTTCCCTAATATAGTAAATAAGCTTGTGAGTGCGGGTTGGATTTTTCCACCATCCAATAGCGCCAAAGCTTCATCAATTTCTACACCAATCAATCCTTTTTCGGTTGGATCAGCAATATCATTAGTAGTCGTTTTCGTGATATTCCGTGTTTGCGAAGTTTGCAAAGCAGCCTCTGTTGTTTCCTGTAAAAGTTGTTTTGCTGCTGGCTGATCTATCACTACTGCCGTTTTATCACCGCTCAACTGCTTTGCAGAAACCTTTTCCAAGCGTATAGATGCGCCTTTTGCTGCTTCTTCAAGAATTCTCTCTTTCCAATAAGCTAGCGTTTCAGTTCTATCTTTCTCAGATATGCTTGAACTACTTCCATAAATTTTTTCATATAAGTCAGGAAAGCATTGAATTAACTGTTCAATTTCTTCATCTGGTGTCCAAAACACTACGCCAAAAGTATATGGGGATTTTTTTGCATCCACAGTCTCTGAATAATCATTGTTTACGGCCTGTTTTGGTGAAAAAAGAACAAAGTTATCAATTGGCGTATTTATGCTTGAGCGATGTGCCTGATCCAATTTATGGCCTAATAATTGGGGAGTGAGCGTGGTGTCGTAGTTTTTATCCTCAATAACCCAATGATATCTTTCAGTTTTCTCGCCAGACTTGAACCTGAATTTCCAAATTATATCTTTGCCAAATTGAAGGCTTGAGTTTTGACGTCTTAGCTTTTCATTTCTGAAACCAAACTCTTTGCTCAGCCGACGCAAAAGATCAACAGTAAGATCTTCTAGCTTACTACCTTTCTTTGACGGATTTGTTTTTTCCTTCTTCTTTTGGATCATGATAGATAAGTCCAACGATTGGTAGTTACAAAGAAATTACCCATCTAAACTCATAAGATAATTATATCAGTCTGGTTCGATTCTCATCACCAGTATCTCTATCCTTCAGGCTAACTCCCAAAAACGAAAAACCCTGGCTCGTACCAGGCTTTCAAGGCTAAATTTGAAGATTTTTCGGTTTATTACCGTATGGAGCGGGATACGGGAGTCGAACCCGTCTCTTCTCCTTGGAAGGGAGATATTGAACCGCTCAACTAATCCCGCGCTTTCAGAAAACTATTTTATCACAAGAGGCATGAAAGTTTGCTGCAAATCGAGTGTTTCGCGCAGTGCGGCCATCATATCTATTTTTCTCTCACGTGTTGTTTTTTTGATGATTGCCAGTATTTCATCCGAACTTAATTCAGGTTTTGCTGAGGCGATGATTGCCGCCAGATCAGATACGTGAGGAGCTGCCATAGAGGTACCCGAGGGTCGGCATTGATCTGCGGGATAGTCGGGCGCGTTGCCGTAGCAAACGGTTTCTATATTTTCTCCCGGTGCCAGTACCATGCCCGGGCCGGTAGTGGTAAGGGGAAGAGTCGTGCCATCTTTGCCATAAGCACCCACCGGCAGCACATGGGGATTGCGTGCCGGCCATCCCAGCTCGTCGGTTCCGTCATTACCCGATCCGGCAACCAGTACCACACCCTGTTCGTGAAGCTGCGCTAATAACTCATCACCCCGAGGAAGATTGTGGGCTTCTTTAAACCCACTGAAGCTCATATTGATAACCCGTACCGGAACGCCTTGTTCAATAAGGGCGCTAACATACTCCAAGCCAAGCACCACATCGGAGTAGTTTACATAGCCTTCTTTTTGCATAATCCGAATGGGGATATAGGTAATGGGTAGGTTGGGGAGGGAACCGGCGGATCCTATGCCATTGTCTGATTCCTGCGCCATAACGCCGGTGACGGTCATGCCATGCTGGGCATAGCTGTTGTCGGACAGGTCTGAACATCCTTCAGATTGATAGGGCAGGAATGAGCAGCCATGCACATCATCCACATAGCCGTTGTGGTCGTCATCAAGTTCGTTGTGGGGGATTTCGTCAGGATTGGTCCAAAGGGCACTAGCGGGCAAATCAGGATGGGGATTAATGCCCGCGTCAAGTACCGCAACCACTACCGGAGAAAACAGCGAGTTACGGTTTTCTAGATAGTGGTATGCGTCAATCCATCCGGTACCGTGTTGCGAAGCCGGAGCAAGGTTCCACTGTTGGGGAAACAGGGGATCATTGGGAGCACTGTCTTGCGCATGGGCAGTAGGCACGGAAACAGCAGATAATGCAGCAATACCAAGAGCTAGTAACGACCTGTTGAAAAAGCCCATCTTTTCGTGCATGGTCGTACAGTATACACCCCTCACCCTTGCCAATTGATTTTTACCGGCAAACAGGGTAGACTGCATCCACATGAAAATTGAATTCTTAGGCCATTCTTCGTTTGCTATTACCGGCACCCAGGCAAAAATTGTGACGGACCCGTTTGACCCAGCCATGATGGGTATAGCGTATCCGTCAGTAACGGCAGACATTGTGACCATTTCACATGACCACGCAGATCATAATAACGTGAAAGCCGTAGGAGGCGAGCCGGTCGTGTTTCGCTTGCCGGGTGAGTATGAGCGCAAAGGCGCGCGGGTATACGGATCGGCCACGTATCATGATGACGCGAAAGGTACTGAGCGGGGCAAAAACACCATGTTTAAGTTTATTATCGACGGCATGGTATTGTTGCATTGCGGCGACCTGGGCCATATGCCCAACGACGCTTTACTAGAGCGCATTAAGGATACTGATATTTTAATGATTCCGGTTGGCGGCACCTTTACCATTGACGCAAAACAGGCAAAGGAACTGGTAACCAAAATTGCACCCAGTATGGTGCTGCCCATGCACTACGCAGACCCGGCACTGAAGCCCGAGTTTTCGGCATTGGCTTCGGTTGACGAATTTCTGAAGCTGAACGCATCTACCACTACCCACCAGAAGGACAGTTTGACTGTCACTGAGGAAA
>JANLHK010000023.1 GCA_024653645.1 Candidatus Roizmanbacteria bacterium
CTTTTTACCTGGTGTTACTGAACCAGATGAGATTATGCAGAGATTATTTTCTCCGGATTCAGGCTTTGAATTTAAAGGAGAAAGGCCGGTTAAAGAAGAATATCCCAGCCTGAATAGAAATTATTTTTATACCGTATCAGGATTAGTTATCCCTCGATAATTATTAAGTTCATTACGGTACTATGATACAAATAGATAGAGGTATATCATCCGAACCAAAACAGGTTTTAGTGCCTTATTTACAATTACCCGACGCTCTCGGCATAGGAAGAGAAATTACAGGCCCCGTTATTTCTGAGCAACGAGGACACACATCTTTTTTGCATATGCAAAGCAAGGATGACAAGCGCTATTTACTACAGCACACTGGACTCATTGGCGTTATGCAGCACGATAGTGTTCCTGCTATTCGCTGTGTCGTTGGATCGGCGATGTCTGCATTTAACCAAGCGTTTACCGAGGCTCTGAAACAGGGCAACCCCGACGTACTGTGTAGTATGCAGCAGCATATACAGAGAGCGGCAACTGATATGCGCTATATAGCACGGGGTGATGTCTTCCAGTGGTTGAGCCGTTCTGATACCTACCGTGAACGAAATGCAGAGAGTAATCCGTATATAGATGTACAGGAATACATTGACGAATCAGGTAGAGTCCCTTTTAATTTAAATCTGATGGCTGGAACTGATGTGGATTTTTTTGTATCAAAACTCTTTCCTGATAATGGTTCTATGCAATTGGAATTGGGTGTAGAGACGACACCGCCCTATCATGGTAGATCGGTTCCTTTGGCCACGGTAGTATCGGGATTTGTGGTTCCACATTAACTAACATGTATCATAAAAATGCACGATAGGATTGTTGCGCCAGAACAACTCCCCATTTTTTCTATTGGTGAAAAACGGGGGACCTTATTAACTGAGCCTGGTTTAGGGCAGGCTCGCCTCCTGTTTCATGATGTTCAAAAAAATCCCTACTGTATACAATACGTAGGCTTGCTTCATGATGGAAGTACGAGTATAGATCTTCAAGTGGGAGAAGGAACCGCCTTGATAGATTTAAATCAGGGTTTGCAAGCCGTTCTGGCAAACCCTCATACAATAACCCATAGGGCCATTGCACGAAGAATGCGTGAGAATTACCGTCATGTAGCCAGGTCTCTTACCATTGATTCTCACATTCCATTAACGCTTACGGCGTGCCACGGTTTAGCAATGGAAACGGTGGTGGATTGTCTGTTTCCTCAAACGGGGCAGGAAGAGTTTTTGTATCAATATGGGTGGAAAGGGTATGGTAGCCGGGGATCATATATGCATCAGGTGCGGGGACTGGTTATTCCTAAGGACAGGACTGAGTTGGTTTAATGCGATCACCATAATCGCCGACGCCGTTTCCACCCTTGTTGTTTGACATAGTGTTTTCGCAGATCATGGATCCCTGTGGCCATGTTTGTATCTTTATGCCACCTGACGCATTGTTGACAATGGTGTTGTTATAGATTTGGTTATTAATACCGTCAACATCTTCGTCTCCCCCGAGTCGAATGCCTGCACCTTGATTGTCATGAATGGTGTTATGGCGAAATATATTTTCCTCTCCCCGCGAATCCATCCCTCCTGACTCAATATCCCGTTGCCCAGTACAGTCGTTATATTCGACAATGTTAAAGCGAGACGTTTCTTTAATATCAACGCATTCGTTTCCTTTGGTATTGATGGTGTTGTGATGAATCCAGTTGTAATACGATTCATCCGGGTCGGCTGTAGGATTTTTTTTATCCGTGCGTTGTTCCGGCGCCGTTCCTATATAAATTCCTTCTCCATTTTTACCTCCATCAGCAAATGAAAAATCATGGATGCCACACCCGGTAATGGAGGTGTTCGCAATTTCATTATTCTGTGCAAAGTAACGGAGGCGTACGCATTCACCTCCGGCATTTTTAAGATCCATATTAAGTATGCGCAATCCTGAAACACCGTCTTGTGGTTGTGTTCCAATGGCGTAAATCAGCTTGTCGCGGTAGCTGTCTGGGGTATGGGTTTCACGGTACTTTCCATCAATAGTGAACCCCTGCAATGTTAGGTAATCATGGTGAATTTGAACGATGCGACTTTCGCCTCCGCCTTGTACTATGGCGGCCCGAGTGCCGGTAATGGTAATGGGTGCGTTGTTGGTCCCATCACGTTTTGATATGATGTCTTGTTGGTACACTCCAGGCAACAGGTTAATGGTTTCACCGGGCATGGCCCTATCGAC
>JANLHK010000004.1 GCA_024653645.1 Candidatus Roizmanbacteria bacterium
AGCAGATTATTGGCGCGGTGCGTGCTGAAAGAATTTTTCGTTATGTTATTACCTCCCCAGAATTACTCGAGGCAGTGGGCCAACAGTTGGTGGTTAAAAGGCCCTATACGATACGCAATGACGTGTTAGTTAAAGACGCGTATCAAAAACTCAGGCAAGGAAACACCTCCCGTTTGATCGTAGTCGACACTGACAAGAAATTGATCGGAATCCTTACTCGAAATGATCTGAAGCGGGTATTTCTTACCCCTTCCTCGCGGCAACGGTTTTCGAAAACTTTTGGCAACGTAGGGCAAAGCATGTATGACGAGGAGAAGCTAAAAAGGAGCGACTTGCCGGCAAAAAAATTCATTAAAGCGACCGTACTGACGAGTAGTGATACAGCTCCGGTCATTGAGGTAATAAAAAAGCTGGTGAAGTCAAAGCGCAATAGCATCGTGTTACTAAACGCCTCCCTGCGTCCGGCTGGTTTGGTGTCACATCGCGATATACTGCTGGCTATAGCAAAGACGAGCAACGAACCAGTAATACCGATTGTTATGGAAAAACCGCGTTTCGTGGGCGAATCAACCATACAGCAAGTCAATCGGATGCTTTCTGATATGGGAACAAAAATAAATACCATTTTGCCGGTTAAACGGATAGAAATTAGTTTTAAAGAAGGAAGAAACGATGCCGGTAAGCTGACATTGGTTGAATCAACGCTGAAAGCGCTTTTTTATACCCGTGACTCCTTTGTTGCAACGGTCTCAAACCGCAATATATTGATTTCGGTCAAGGAGGCGCTGCGCAGAGTCCATAAAATGGTACGAAGATCTTCAGACAAGAATAAGCAGAGACGCTGATTTAGAATGCCGATTCTTTACGAACTCCCGGCTGTAGTGTTTTAAATGAGAGTAGGTAACAGGCAAACACCAATGCTGCACTCAGTACAAAAGGATACATAACATTGAGGCTAGTTAAAGCCCCACCGACAATAGGCCCGAGAATCTGCCCGATGCTCATATACGAGGCGTTTAACCCCATCATGGTTCCCTGTGACTTGTCATCGGTTTCGCGCGAAATAATGGTATTGATCAGCGGTCCCACAATGGCGTTTGGTATACCGACAATAATCATGGCAACCACAAACATAGCAACTGATCGAAACAACACGATACAAACAAACCCGATCGCGACGGTAAGAATGGCATAGGAGAAGGTGCGCTTGAGACCATAGCGTTTTGACAGTGTTTCAACTAAGAGCAATTGAGTCACCAATCCTAAAATACCAAAGAGCGTATACAGCAGCGACACTTGGTTGGCTGAAAAATGCAGAACATTAATTAAGTAGGGTTGAAAGGCGTAAATAAAGGCAAAAAATCCCAGGTAGTATATAAGGGTAATGATTAAGGTGATACCCACATTGGGATCAAACAACGCCTGGTACAGTTTATGAAAGTCAAACAACTTCCCTTTCTTTACTTCACCGATATGTTGGTTGGTTTCGGGAAGAAACAGTGCGGTCATAATCACGGCAATCAGCGAAATAACGGCTGCAATGATGAATGGTAGCGATGGCGAAATGCCAACGGTAAGGGTTGATATGGCAGGGCCAAATACAAACCCGAATCCGAACGATGCGCCGATAATACCAAAACCTTTTGCCCGATGTTCTGGTTTAGTGGTGTCTGAGATTACCGCTGTTGCTACGGGGATATTGCCGGCGGTGACGCCGTCAAGCGCCCGGGCGATAAATAAGAAAAGGGCACTGGGCGCAAACGCCATGATGAAAAACGACAATGCGGTACCGGCAATAGAAATAATCAGTAAGGGACGGCGTCCGTACTTATCGGATAGTCTGCCGATAATGGGGGTTGCGATAAACTGAAACAGTGAAAAAATGGCAAAGAGCAGTCCATTTTGAAAGTCGGTCAGTCCGAATTGATGCGAATATGAATACAGAATAGGAATGATAATGCCATACCCCAAAGCATTGACAATGACGATAAGGGCTATGATAAACAGGTTCCGATTGCTCTTAAATAAATCCATGGAGCATTTAGTATATACCTTGTTTTTTACTTTAGGTACTGATTGTAAAAGCGGATCGTGTTTTGCATGGCAGTCTCAAATGATGCTCCGGAAATGTTATGTCCGCCGCTTTGATATTCATGCAGTTCATGGGTAATTGATGTTGCATCAAGGATGTTCATAAGATCACGGCTGTAACCGACAGTAACCACTGCGTCATCAACGGCATGATGCAGCTGAATGGCACCACTGACTCCGCTGAGGTAATTGACGGGTGTTACCTGCTGCCAAAACACACTGTCTTTGTTGAATTCTCCATAGGTATCAAACAGTTGCTGTCGGCGGCTGGCGCGCGGTGTGCCACTGGGTAATGGTCGGTAGCTATTGTCTTCAATGCCGTACTTCTGCCAGTCTTCATATGAATACACCGCACCTGCCCAAATGACAATCGCCGGTATATCCTGTTGTACGACAAAACTGCGCAGTAATACGTTCCCCGCCATACTGTGTCCCCAGAGTCCAATACGTTTGGGATGTACGAAACCACTGTTTTGTAAAGCGGAGTAGGCGTGCAACGTATCCACAATATAATCAGAACCATAATACCCTCCTCCCGGCTCACCCTCTGATTGCGCGTGACCACGCAGATCAATTTTAAACACAACAAATCCTTGCCTGGCTAAGTAATCGACATAGGACGCGTACTGGGTCAGCGTGTCATATTGCATGGGCGGAATATAACCGTGTATGAAAATAATGGCGGGCCAACCTCCGTTCGGTTCTTTCTCGGTGGGGATAGTCAGTAATCCGTTGATGCGAAATCCATCAGACTCATAACTGGTCAGGTATGATCGATACGTGCCGTTGTCTGCAACTTCTTGCCGGTCATACAATTGACTGTAGTATTCCCGCTCGCGCAGATAAGGAATCGTCATTTCAACAAAGGGCAGGGGGGTTGGTGTGGGCAGCATGCGTTGCACTGCCGTATTGTTTTGTAGTTGTTCACGCAACACAAAAGAGTTTTGCGTGATCCACAGAAACAGGGCTAACACGAATATGATGAAGAGTGCAGCGAGCTTTTTCATGTACCCACTATTCTATGGTAAAATATGCTTCTTTTCACCCCACTATGGCAATCGAAGAAAATCGGCTCCACAATACGATAGATAGGCAATTAAGTGAAGCATTAGCATCACGCGCTAATATATTTCACATCTGTGAATTGGCACAGGAGGTGTGGAACAGTACTCCATGGTGCGAAACCTTAAACCTTACGCGGGCAGTCCGTTTAGGATATAACACTGAATTAAGTGGGGCCCGGACACGATTGCCGACTGAAGAAGTTGAGAGCATACGATCCTGGATACAGGATAAATGCAGACTGTGGAATATTTCAACGCCCATATTATTACGTTACTTAGAGTCTTTCCAACGCTTCGACCATCATTTACTGACCGGGGTATATCACGACCCTTTGCGCGACAGTAAGAATGCACACGGGAATAAAAACACCGACGTTACCCCGAGTGATATCTATATAATAGCCATGTGTCTTCCGGGTAAATTTGAATTGCAAAATAAAGCCGTTGAAGCAGTGAGAAACGATTGTTCTCTTTCATCTCAGGATGTACAGAAACTTGCCAAGGCGCTTTCACAAGCCACATCATTAGAGGCGGCAGATGAAATAATTAGGAGCCAATCATGGAGGAAACTTCCTCAAGAGGTACACTATTTTTCCACGTTACCTGAGCCGCTCCCCTCCACTGTGCCAAGGCATGAGCTTGATAGGTTATTTGAAGAAGGTATGAGTACGGCACGGGATCTTATGCGCAATAGCAGCTATGAGGCTGAATTTAGCCCGGCAGCAAGCGTAACCATCCCACAGGAAGGTGATCTTCTGCAAAATCGAAGTAGGTATGATGGTATTGAAGCCAATGGTTTTTCTATTGAGCCGGTTATGTTGGATTGGATACAACAAGTACGGATTTGGCTACCTCGTAAATTGCAGATACCCATAGATGCTGCTGAAGATTGCATTCAAGAAGCTTTAAGAAAAATATTAGAACATATACGGCATCGTAATCTCATATTTGACCATCCAGGAGAAGTGTATAAGTGGCTTAATACCACCGCCTATAATACTGCACTCGATTGGATAGAAGGTCATAAACGGCTTATTGAAGATGACATCAGTGATATGCCTCTGGTTGCGCCATTTGATGAGGAGGCGTATGGGCAGGAGGAAGCATACGACCAATATCGTTCCTTTATTGCGCCACTTCTTCCGTATTTAACCAAAGAACAACAGCAAGTACTGTTATTGCGCGTTATGTATGAATTGTCTCCCGCTGAAATAGCTGAAGCTCTGAGCAAAAAAATAGGTTCAATACGATCTACGTTGAATAGGGCTCGCGAAAGAATTCTTGCTCAGTATAGTATAATTAAATAGTGACACGTGTATTTATCATTGTTGGTTTTTTTGCCTGTATTACTGTCTTTTTAATCTACCGTTTTTCAACCAGTAACAATCAATCTCCGGTCACTCGAAACACTTCCACTACTTACCCCTCACCAACTACTCCTCCATTGCCTCAGCAAAAAATATTGTCAAATGATTACCATATTTTTCAAACCTTTAATAACTGTGGGCCAGCCGCGTTATCAATGGCGCTGTCATATTACGGTATTGTGCAATCACAAGCGGTCTTAGGAGAAGCGTTGCGTCCCTACCAACATCCCTTGGGTGATAATGATGATAAGTCGGTCACCCTTGAGGAGCTGGCACGTAAGTCAACAGAATATAATCTGATTCCCTACCATCGCGCCAACGGCTCCATCAAATTGCTGAAGCAATTTATCGCAGCTGATATGCCGGTAGTGACTCGTACCTGGTTGGGAGTGGATAACGACATTGGCCACTATCGGGTAGTGAAGGGGTATGATGCTGTGACGGGAGAGATTATTCAAGATGATTCTCTGCAAGGGGCAAACCTACGCTACTCGTATGATGATTTTTTAGCCATGTGGGAAAAATTTAACTATGAATACGTGGTATTGGTTCCTCCTGAAAAAGATAATCGTGCACGAGCGATCCTCGGTAATAATGTGCATGCGGAGTGGGCATGGGCACAGGCTAAGCTGCAGGCGCAGGAAAAACTTGATAGTAACCCCAACGATACCTATGCGCGCTTTAACCTGTCAGTTGCTATGTACCATACCCAGGATTACGAAGGTGCGATTCGGGAGTTTGAAGAAGTAGAGACGCAGCTTCCCTGGCGCACCTTATGGTACCAAACCGAACCCATTGAAGCCTATTTCGCCGTTGGTAATTATACAAAAGTATTTGAAGTGACTGATACGGTGCTGAACAATCATAACCGCGCCTTTTCGGAACTGTATGTACTGCGGGGAAAGGCATATGAACAGCTCGGAGATAACGAAGCAGCTCAAGCTGAGTTTGAAAAAGCACGGCAGTATAATATACATTTAACACTATGAAAACACTAATCGTGATTATCGGACTGATTATCGGTGCCATAGGAGGATATGTCTGGTGGTATGTGCCACCTTCCTCTTCCCTGCCGAAAGTACTATTAAACAAACAAAGCTCATCACCAGTCATTGGCTTTTTACCGTATTGGCTCATAGATACCGCACAGGATGATTACTCGCCCTATATTACGACCCTCACCTACTTTGGGCTTACGTTAGGACCTGATGGGGGCGTTCTGACCAATACCAGCCCGCAAGAGCGCGAGCCCGGCTGGTACGCACTGTCCTCGGGTAAAGCCAATTCGTACCTGAGTTCATCGCGCAAGAGCGGTATTACGTTATCGTTGTTGGTATTTATGGCGGATGAAGAGCATATTCAGGAACTGGTAAGCAATCCGGTTAAGCATGCCCAGAATATGATGGATGATGTGGCTCCCTTGATGAAAAAACATGGGTTTCGTGATATTAATCTTGATATTGAAAGTGTGACGGAAGCGTCGAGTGAAGCGCAACTTAATTTTGCCCGTTTTGTAGCAGAGGTACGCACTCAGGTGGACGAGCGCAAATTGGGAACCGTAACGATTGATATTGCACCAGACGCGCTGGTGCGCAAACGGTTGATTGATATAGCGTCAGTAGCGGACTCTGTTGATTATGTGGTACTTATGGGGTATGACTACCACTATATGGGCTCAATGGTTACGGGGCCGGTTGCGCCGCTGGGTGGTGCCGGAATCATATCTGAATATGACACTATGGCAGCCGTTAATCTGCTTCGGGTATCGGTTCCGGATAAGAAAATTATTCTGGGTATTCCTTTGTATGGCTACGAATGGGAGTCGTTACGCGGTATTCCCCGCGCTGCGGTGTTGCCAGGATCGGGATTAACGGCCAGTACGCGGCGTATTGAGGAGCTTATCAGCTCGTGTCAAAACTGCACCCAAGGGCGTGAAGAGGAAGCGGATGAGGCCTATGTGATATATCGTAACGAAGACACGGATATGTACCACCAGTTTTTTTATCCGGACCAGGAGTCCATGCGTTCAAAGATTGATTATGTTAACCAGGAACATCTGGGCGGCATTGCCCTGTGGGCATTGGGATATGAAAGCTCTGATCTTATGGAGCCCCTCCAATCATATCGCCAATAGCTATTGCAGGTCCGATTCGCGCAACAGGCTATCGTAGGTTAACTCCTGCCCTTCTTCGAGCATCAGTTTAACGGTTTCAAAATCGGCATCATTGTAAGCAGCAACACTGTTTCCCTGCTCTGCCAGTACTAACACACTTCCCTCTTCCTCATCAACCGTGATTCGTACGATACTTTCTTCCTCAAGATCAACCAAAAGGCTCAGCGCTCGCACGGTTATGGGAGTCTCCCCAGTTCGTTCATATACAGCCGTACCGGTGCGATGTAACAAAACAGCATTGGCCGGCAGAGTTTGCACAATCTGTACTTGAGTGTTTGGTTCCATACTGAGGGTGCCGATAATGGGAAACGTTATGGACGCTGTGCCATCATCACCGGTTTCAATATAATCGCCCTGCCGTATGACAGCACGGGAAGAAATAGGGCTGCTGTGTGTCGCTTCGCGCGGCTCCCAGGTAACATCACCTAAAAAGGTATCAAGGTTTCCGGAGATTGACTCTGTCGGCGGATCATTAACGGTAAACAGCGTCGGGCTGGGTGTGGTGGGTGGTTTCGATGGTGTGGCAGTAACGGTTTTGGACGGGATGGTTTGGGTTTGATACCAATAAACTGCCCCTAGTCCCGCTGCAATTGCTAGTACCAACAACATGAAGTATTTCATTATTGACGTTTACGGTTCGTGTCTATGAATCCCGCAATATCATAGGTGCTTTCGGGAGATGCGACCAGTGTACCCTGTACGGTTACATCTTCGCCAAAGTCGGCCGTAGGCATGTTGTTACCACGTAAGCCATAATAGATTCCTTGGCTGTTCTTTAGGCCGTAGGCACACTCCTTTGTAGTGGGTCCATTGGTTTTTTTATGAGGAAGACACACCACTGTTCCGGTAATAGTGACTGGCTGTTGACGATAATAATAGACACCAACGGCCGCTGTAGTAGCAATCAGCAGAATAACGACATACTTCATGACTGTACAATTCTAGCACGGGTTGTATACTATATTCCATATGCTTAAGTTTATTTATACGGTTTTTGTCGGAGTATTGATTGCTACTTTTATTGGTCTGGGTATTGATACGCTCTACCCTGCTCCGGAATTTCCGATGTATTCAGGAATGTCATATAAGCAAAATGTGAGTGAGATAGAACGAAATAAATATGAACAGGAGCAGGAAGCGTATCAAAAAAAGAACGAGCAGTATCAGCAGGATATGAAAGTATATAACCGCAATGTGTCGATGATCGCACTAGCGGCTGCGGTAGTGACATTAGCCGTCGGTCTGTTGTTCTCAAAAAACTTATTGGTGATTGCCGATGGGGCCATGGTCGGGGGTATTTTCACCCTGTTGTATAGTGTTATTCGTGGCTTTCAGGCTGATGATGCACAGTTCCGGTTTGTACTGGTTACGGTGGGACTTGTCATTGCCCTGGTGCTGGGCTACCTCAAATTCATTCGACCTGACGCTAAAAGCAGATAGTCATTAACGCTTCACGCCATGGTAAAAGGAAACAACCTATCGTTTAACTATACCGGCATACCGGTATTTGACCAGGCGTCCTTTTCCATTGGATCTGGGCAAAAGGTGGCACTGGTGGGGCCCAACGGTGCTGGCAAGTCAACCCTCTTTGGACTCATAGCTGGCACTCTTGAATCCGAGGGGGGATCAGTGCGCGTTGAGGGTTCCGTGGCGCTGGTTCCCCAGGAGATTAAACATGATCCGATTCTTGACGGCGCAGAAAGCATACGTGCGTATATTGATCCTCATCATGACTATCCAGAACATGAACTGGAGAATTGGTTGCGGGGACTTGAGTTGGGCCACCTGAGTCTGACTGATATCCCTCTTTCATTAAGCGGCGGTCAGAAGACGCGTCTGGCCCTTGCCCGTGCACTGCTGCTGAAGCCCGACGTGCTATTGCTTGATGAGCCGACCAATTTTTTGGATGAGAACGGAAAAAAATGGGTCATGCAATTGCTGCGCACCTACCCCAAGACATTGCTGATTGTCTCACATGACATTGCCCTACTGAACACCGCCATCGATAAGGTATTGGCCATTAATATACATACCAAGAAAATTGATGAGTACAGCGGTACCTATGACCAGTTTGTACGTCTTAAAAAGCAGGTGGATGAGCTATTACGCAGAAGTGTACTGAATGAGCGCAAGCATATCGCCAGAATGAAAAAAGGATTACAAAAAATGGATCGGTATACGTCTGAAAAAGGAGTGCGGCAGCGAACCAGGTTGAAAAAACGTATACGCCTGCTGGAAGAGAGCTTGCCTACCTTACCCCGCGAGGCCTCATCAATTCGGCTGCGGTTGCCAGAGCCGGCACGGGTGGGTGAAATACCCCTTATGGCACGAGATATCCATAAGAGTTATGGAAGCAATGTAGTACTACAGGGTGTTTCGCTGAGCTTGTACCGCAATGAACGAGTGGCGCTGTTGGGAAAAAATGGTGCGGGTAAAAGCACCTTAATTAAGATACTCGTT
>JANLHK010000029.1 GCA_024653645.1 Candidatus Roizmanbacteria bacterium
CCTCCCATAATGAGCACTATATGTTGGTACTGCTGCTCCTTCATGGCGGTAATGGCAGTAATAAGGGCAATAGGAGTGGTTGAGGTGGTGTCATTATACACATCAATATCCTTAATGGTCGCTACTTTCTGCAGACGGTATGGCACTCCTTTGAATTCGTATAACATTTTTTCAATGTGCTCGTCTGGCATACCCAAGGTGCGCCCCACGGCCTCTGCCAGTGCTGCATTTGATCGGTTATGGGATCCGGGAACCCTCAAATCCTTCTGGTATGAGGCTACCCATTGCAGTGCAGACCGATAGGTGCTTTTTTCAATTCTTGCTTTGAGTGACTCATCAACAATGAGAATGTCCTCCGGCTTCTGATAGGCAAACAACGCCGTTTTGTCATACCAGTATTCATCCATGGAGGAATAAAAATTAAGGTGGTCAGGATAAAAATTGGTAAAGACTGCAATATGAGGGCTTTTCTTAATGCGGTGTAGCCCGGCAAGCTGCCATGAAGATAATTCAAGAACGATATAGTCAAGATCCTCTTGTTTGTCCAGAATCTCTATGGTTGAGTTGCCGGCAATATTGCCGCCTATCGCCACTCGTTTGCCGGCACTGATGAGCATATTCACAATCATGGTGGTGGTGGTTGTTTTACCTCTCGTTCCGGTAATACCAATAACCGGAACCGTAACTGCCTTAAAAAACAGTTCTATTTCGCTGGTTACCTCAATACCCTTTTTTCGTGCCGCAACCAGCTGTGGCATGTTCCATGGAACTGAAGGGCCGATAATGATAAGGTCGACGTTAGTAAATACTTCGTCCGGATGTCCTCCGAGCGCAAACTGTATGGAGGGGAATTCTGCAAGCTCAGTTATTGAAGAAGCCAATTCTTCCTTAGTTTTTTTGTCGCTAATCGTAAGGGACTGTACTTGTGGAGCTATATAGCGAGCTAAACCTAAGCCGCCACCCTGCACCCCCAACCCTATCTGCAATACCCTCTTTCCTTTCAATAGCGGCTGAAGTGCGTAATGCATAATGATAAACTATTGTAGCATATGGCTATTATCCTACTGGCGTTAGTGGTATTTTTAATGGCTCTTATTTATGTCTATGTTGCTATGGCCATATCTGATTGGCTCGGCGTTCCCTTTGTTCCCACCTACTCATGGGATGTAAAAACACTACTCAGTGGACTAACAGTCAACAAGCATGATGTGTTTTACGATATCGGCGCTGGCGACGGCAGTGTGGTGCGCTATGCTGCAAAACACTTTGGCATTGAATCATACGGGGTGGAAAAAAACAGGATGCTCGTGTGGTATGCACGGCTCGCCAGTTGGGTAACTAGGCAACAGAATGTCCACATGATTGCTGCTGATGCATTCTCGGTCTCATACCGTAAGGCAACCATTATCTACCTGTATTTATTTCCTGAGTTTATCGCAAAGCTCATTATCAAGCTTAAAAAGGAATGCAAACCGGGGACCTTAGTCATTTCCCACAAATTTATTATTAAACCATGGAGCAAGTACTTGGAGAAGTTTGACGACATCAAACCGCGTCGCGTTGTTTTCAATCAAGCGATCAATTGGTAGCT
>JANLHK010000030.1 GCA_024653645.1 Candidatus Roizmanbacteria bacterium
GTCATTCCTACTGATGCTCCACCAAGAACTATTAGTACCGTTACTACTGACAGCATATGGGCACAAACCAAAGCAATTAACAGTACCTATCCCTGGACCAGTGGAGGACCAACGGCAGCATGGGAAAGTTACATTCCGAGCATAAGTCTTAACCGATTGTATGTCTGCAACACCAAATACTGCTGGACCTATGACCGTTCAGCTTCGGCATGGCTCAACAGCGGCAACGGCTTTGATATGAGCACTGACACTGGCTATGCGGTAAAGGCAGGACCCGGAAGTGTTAAGCCCTGGTCTAATAATGGTCCTACTGCTGCCTGGACGTGGCTGGTTAAAAGCAACAGCCCAACCGAATTCTTTAACCTTCCCAATGGAACTGAGCTTCAGGAAACCGTGATCTGTAACAAAACAATCTGCTGGAGAAACATCCGCTATCCCGGTAATCCTCCCGCCGGAACACCCGCCAGCAAATGGCGAGATGGTGGTGCCGCTATAAACATCAGTACCCTTAATTCATTCTGGACAGACACCAGGGTAAAAGGATTATGGACTGGTGATGGACTTACTGCTGCATGGACCGATCGCGTAAATAAACGGACAACCTTATGTAATCACGGTTATTGCTGGTCTATTGATAACGCCAATAACGGCTTTGTGTGGAGATTCCAGGTATCCCCCTTCCCCGTAGGCAAAGGGGTATCCGAATACACCGCCGCCTGGACATCACACCTCACTAATCTTGAATACCTTTGTAATAAGGAAAAATGCTGGCAATTTAACATTACCCAAAATGCCTGGCAGAATAATGCTAATCCTATAGCGTTATACGTGCCTCCCACCGCAACTCCTACCAGTAAGCCTATTGCTGCTACGCCCACTGTTAAGCCTACTGTTAAGCCCACTGTTAAACCTACTGTTAAACCCACTGCTGCTCCTACCAGTAAGCCTATTGCTGCTACGCCTACTGTTAAACCAACCGCAATACCTACTCCAGGGCCTACCGATGCCACCATTAACTTTGCTGTTGAATATGCCGGTATTGCCTCAAATAAAACTCAATTACCGGCAGCGGAAACCCAGGTAAAAATCATGAATGGGACCACGGTGCTTAAAACCACAGAGGTTGTTTTACAAAGAAGAAGCACCAGCGATATCTTTGCGCCAACCCAAGCGATCTCAGTACCGGTTCCTTCAAACGGCTTAAACGGCATTACTATTGAAATTAAACACCTTACTTCAACCACCCTTACCGTTACTGGCCTTACTCTTACTCGAGGACAGCTCTCATCCTTTAGTCCCAATGGTGAAGGTAAACTGTATGGAGGAGATGTAAACGGATTTAATGCTTGCACTAACTGTAGCTTTGGACTTATTGACTCGTATGATCTCAATAACTTCCTTGAAGCCTACAATGCCAACCGCACCGACAATGCCGTTGATTTCAACCGCGATGGAGCGGTCACTCTCGCCGACTTCGGTCTACTAGCACAGAACTACAACAAGGGAGCTCAAACTATAAACCTCGGCAGAACACGTGATGAATAAGCGGACGGTATTGATCTATACACTGATAGCTGTTGCCTGTTTACTGGCATTATCAACGGTCTTTACGCGACGATTCTTGAACCCAAAAGCACAAGTAGGAACACCTGAGTTCAGTTTCAGCACTAACCCTGCAACGCTTAACAAAAATGGGGCGGCTGAAGTTGTCGTATCAGTCAAACCCAATGGCGCTACGTTTAACACCTTTGCGCTTGAATTTACCTATAATGTAAACGATTTAGTACCACAGACTTCCGATATTAACCAAAGCTTTGCCTGGATGTACCAGGGTAACTTTCGTATAGCTAAACTGCAGCATACTACCGAAAATTCAGTTGGAAGAATTAAACTAGAGGCAGCGTTGCTGGCAAGCAGTATCGGTGGCGGAGATACACCCGTGCCACTGTTCAAGTTGTTATTCAACACTAAAAATCCCGCTACTGTCAGTACCAGTATGGCCTGGAACACCCCATCCTTGCTCTTATTCAACGGCTCAACATCAGTGCCAGTAAGTGGGGTTAACGGCACCATTCCCTTTGCTGCAGCCACTCCTCCAACTACTGATGTCACTGCCAGTATCCATATTGCCTCCGATAAAACCAACTATACGCCCGGAGAAACCGTAGCACTGAAGGTTTTTTTGCGCTCTGGTACACCTCCTGACACCGGTACCTTGTCTAATTTTGTTTCAAGTGACATAGTTATTCGCTATACGGACAATGGTATTACTCCACAAATGACGGGTGGAGCACTCCAGGTGGAGAGTCCCTTTCAGGCCGGCATAGCAACCGTTGATCAGAATGAAAAACGTATTACGCTTGCCATACCATTCTTGAGCAAAACAACCGGTCAGGCAACCACCATCGATAAAAGCCAGCCTATTGCAACGATTTACTTCACGCCCAAGGCGGGTGTTGATCAAAATGGAAAAACTGAATCGTTCTCTATTGAAACCAATTCAAAAATCTACATTACCGGAGGCCTCAACACCTATATCCGCTATGTTGATGGAACCAATAACATCCAAACCATTTCATTCGGTGCTGCTACGCCATCCATCAATCCTAGCCCAAGCGTCAGTCCTTCTGCCGGCACTGCGCAGCTGACCTTTACGACGCGCTTGCAAGGTGTTACGGCAGCTCCTACCACCACAACCCTCCCGGTTACGCTGACGGTTGCCGGTGGAGCACTGAGCACACCCAAGGCATTTACCACCAACATTGCGTGGCAGGGTGATGGTATATGGAGCGGAACCGTCAACCTTGAAGAGGTTCCCCTCGGTACCCAGCCCTATTCAATCTATATTAAGGGCCCCAAGCATCTGAGAAAGCGCATATGCACTCTGACTCCTGCAGAAGCAGATGCAGAACGTTCATGTGATACGCCACAGATTATTATAAACGCAGCTGAAGTAAGCGCAAACTGGAGCACTATCCGGCTTCTGGTTGGTGACCTCGCTCCTCAGGATGGAGTACTGAACACGGTTGATGTAGCTAAGATGCGCTCAAGCGTTCTTTCGCAGGACACAGATGCCATAACAGCAGCCGATCTTAACTATGACGGCGTGGTAAACGGCACCGACGTGTCCCTGTTCCTTGAAAGTATGCAGCGCAAATACGACGACGAAATCATTGAAAACTCAGCTGGTAGAACCCGAGACGAGTAAGTACTTCATAAAAAAAGGGAGCGCATATGACTGCACTCCCCTTCTTGAACTAAAATAGGTTTACTTTAATTCTACTTTTGCTCCTGCTGCTTCAAGTTTTTTCTTCGCCTCGTCAGCTTCTTCCTTCTTTGCTCCTTTGAGTACCTCTTTTGGAGTGGACTCAACGAGTTTCTTTGCTTCAATAAGGCCGAGATTCTGATCGATTTCACGAACTGCTTTAATTACCTGCAGCTTGTTCGCTCCACCATCAATCAACACGACATTAAACGTGGTTTTTTCCTCTGCTGCTTCTTGAGAAGCGGCACCCGTGCCAGCGGCTGCTCCTGCTTGAGCTACTGCTACTGGGGCTGCCGAAACGCCAAACTTCTCTTCAATGGCTTTTACCAGCTCATTCAGTTCAAGGACTTTAAGATCTTCAATTGCTTTTAGTATTTTTTCTACTTTTTCAGACATGCGCTCTCATCTCCCCTCTTATGATTGTTTTGAACTAATAGCATTGATAGCAACCGCTAAGCGGGAAATATCATAACGTAATGCATAGTGCAATTGCTGTATCGGTGACTGGAGCATGCTCGCCAAACGTCCATAGAGCTGATGTTTGGTGGGCATTGAAGCAAAGCTCAGTACCTGCTGGGGATCATATACCGTGCCATCAATCCAACCGATTTTAAAGGTGATAGTTTCGGTACCCTTAAACAGCTCAGCAAACGTCTTTACGACCGACGCCACATCGTCACTGTACGCAAAAATAACGCCGCTTTGCTCAAACAGTATTTTGTCTTCATACAGAGCCTCAGGCAATGATTTACCCTGAGCCGCCTGCTTAAACAACGTATTTTTAACAAATCGAAGTTTTGCCTTCAGAGGTGCTAACCGCTTGCGCAGTTCCTCAAATTGCTGGTGAGTAACATGGGTACTGGTAAACAGCATGACCGCCTGCGCACCATCAATTTCCTGGGAAAGTTGTTGAATGCGCTCTTCACGCAATTCACGGGGTTTTCGTTGTAGTCTAAATTTAAGTTTCATAGATTCTCCTCCGAGAGTCTTATATATCCCTATCGGGAACTGCTCTCTTCATAGGAAACAAGTACGAGAGTAGTATACCAGGACGACCCTACTCCTGCAATACTTATTTTTGGCCAGCGGCTGCCGCTTTAGACTCATTCACCAGCACTTCATAGGATTGCACGCCTACAAACTGGTGCGCTGCCTTCCCCTTCCAGAAAATATACGTGGTTGGGATACTCATAATCCCGTATTCCTGAGCCAGTTCAGGCGCCTTATCAACATCAACCTTGATGACTTTGATATTCTTATTCTCTTTCGTATCTACCTGGTCGACAATAGGGCCCAGTATTTTACAGGGAGGACACCATTCAGCGTGAAAGTCTACCAGTACAGGGCGCGTCTTCTCGTCCAGCACTTCTTTTTTAAACTCAACCTGAGAGGTTAGGTGTAACATAACAGTTTTTGTACGTAAACTTATTAATAGTTTTGTCTTGAAAGCAACAGTCAAACAGGTTAGCATATAGATTATTGCATGTCAATGTTGTCATATATAGTTCTAGCTCAACACAAGGCTCTATTACAAAAAGGCGTTGATGTCCTTTTACATGAATCTGGTGTTATACAAGGCCATATCTACACCTTTGCGCAGCAAACTCCTCAACCACCCATTGAAGAAATACGACGGATAAAAATTATGGCCTCATCCCAGTTTGAACAACCAACAGCATTTGTTGTATGGAATATTGATGGAGCCAGTGAGCTGACCCAAAATACCCTGCTTAAGATTGTGGAAGAACATCCCGACAACCTTTTATTCATTTTTCCCGTTACTTCCGAAGTTTCAGTGCTTCCGACCATAGTGTCGCGCCTGGCCATCAAACGTATGGCGCCTTCTTATGAAGAGCTCGCTGACAGTACTTACGCTCAAGTCTGGCAAAAAATACTGGAGAACCCCCATTCCGGCCTGGCCAGCACCCTTATCGGCGTTGATAACAAAAAAACTGAGGACATCGTTCCGGTAATTCACGATTTCCTGCACTACGGATATCAGTACATCAACAAACAGCAGACCGCCTCCCCGATGATACCCTATCTGACTAAAGCACTCTATGCGCTGCGTCTGATTACCGAGCAAAACATGGATCCTGAGCTAGCATTGAACAGTATCTTTCTGTAAATAATGACTATAGGCTTTAATTGTATATTACTATAAGTTAATAAGAGTGCTCTTGCACACCTTTCGTGCATTGTTGTACACTCAATACCAATGGCGTTTAATATTCATTTGCAGGAAAAGCAGATCCGCATTGCAACCATCGTGCTGGGTACCATTGGAGCGCTTTTAGTGGGTATTATCGGCTTTAATATCTTTAAGGATCAAATTACCCGTGCCAGCGACACCACACCACAGGCCGTCACTATTACCGATGTCACCGCCTCAACGGGAAAAATTAAGTGGTCTACTGATACCGAAACGCAAAGCGTGGTTGAATACGGCCTGACACCCACCTCCCTTACGTTCTTCGCCCCTGAGTCAATTAAAACAAAAGAGCATGAAGTGTCGCTGAACCTGTTGGTTGCCGGCACCACCTACTATTTCCAGATATCAAGCGGCGAAAAACGCTTTAATAATGGCGGCGTGCCCTGGACCTTTACCACCCAGGCAAAAGATGTGTCTAAGGATGCCTCACCCAGCGGAGCGCTGGTGTCCCCTTCGCCCAGTATAACGGCCAGCCTCAGTCCCACCGTCACGACCACGATAACACCAACACCAACTATTAACACCAGCACGCCCAAGGATACTGCATGCACCTACACCGAATATACCGCGTCATTTGGCACCAAAAATCCCAAATATGACCAGGATAACAATGGCATTGTGAATTCACGTGACTATTCAGTGTGTGTACAGAAGAATGGTGCGATAACCTCTTCACCGGCGCCGACCGCGACACCAACGCTCGCTCCGTAGCCTCCGCTAAATCAGCATTCCCTGATTGGGAATGAGCAGTGAGGTGATAAATCCAATAACGGGACGGATAATCAAGCTCAGTAACGAAGTTCCCTGAATGGGAATGAAGAGGAACAGCAAAAAAATGACTCCATAGCGCTCAAGGGCAATCCAATCCTCATACGAATCATCCGGCACCAGTCCTGCCACCACTCGAAATCCATCAAGGGGATGAATGGGTAATAGATTAAAGACTGCCAGCATGACGTTCAACCCAACGACGTACTCTAAAATAATGCTGGCACTATTTCCCTGCAACAGATACACCCCCAATGCTGCCAGACAGGCCAATAATATACTGCTTACCGGGCCCGCCAGGGCAATGAGCGCGCTATCCCGCTTGTGGTTAGTCAGGTTATACGGATCATACTGCACCGGCTTTCCCCATCCGAATCCTATGGTAAGCAGCAACACCATACCCAGCGGGTCTAAATGAGAAAGCGGGTTAAGGGTCAACCTTCCCTGTGCCCGTGGCGTCGGGTCACCGAGTCGATCAGCGGCAAGCGCGTGACTAAACTCATGAACCGCAATAGATACCACCATAATGAGGCCAACCAGTAAAAAGACTAATGGAGACTGAATCAGTAGGTTCAACATCAGCTCTAGTATACCAAAGCGCAAGACGCTATAATATCGGGTACGCCTTGGTAGTTCAGTGGTAGAACATCCCCTTGGTAAGGGGAAGGTCGAGGGTCCAATTCCCTCCCAAGGCTCACCGATTGCTTTTCAGGACACTCTTTGATATCATGAATGCCATGGCTAGTTGTTTTTATTGTCAAAAAAAGTCAGTCACCGGATTTCGCGTTTCACACTCTGCTATTAAGACGAAACGTCAATTCAAAGCTAACATTCATCCTATGCGTGTTCGCTTTGCTGATGGTGGTGTAAAACGGGTAGGACTGTGCTCAAAATGTTACAAAATCATCCGTCAACGGTTTGATGAAAATATCGCTATTCCCTTCGTTCCCTTGTCTTTGGTGAATAAAGAACTTAAAAAAGCTGCTCAAAAAGTTCCTGCAAGCGCATAATCCACTACCATGGCAAAAAAAGGACAACGTCAACAATTCGGCATGGTGTGTTCAGTATGCAAGCGCCATAATTACACCACTGAACGCAACAAACAGAATACCCAGGAAGCATTAACGGCCAACAAATACTGCCCGGTGTGCAAAAAACGCACCAAACATACTGAAAAGAAAAAACTGCACTAAATTCCCTCTCTGTGATATAGTTTTCGTATGCAAAAAGCCATCATTGTACTACTAAGTTTCACCGTTATTCTCGCGTTCCTGGTGGGAGTTCGTTATGGAGCATGGGTTGAGTCTCAAAACACTGCCACTCGTCCTTCACCTACACCTATCGTACGTATTATTACGGCTACACCAAAACCGACGAAAGCCGCCTCACCGAGCGCGGTAATTAAATTGCAGCCCACTAATCTGCCCAGCATTGAGCCCGAGGCTCAGTAGCCAGGTATTAACCGCGGCAATCAAC
>JANLHK010000033.1 GCA_024653645.1 Candidatus Roizmanbacteria bacterium
TAACTCGTTTATCGCATATAACCAACGGATACACCATGTATACATGCTCCGACCCTTCACGCTGTGAAGGGAGTTGAAAGAACGAGCGTACATCGCTTAAACCCTTAGTTAAGTAAGCGGCATTACGCTGACGCGGTACTATGATGTCAGTGTACGTCTCAAGCTGTGCAAGTCCCAAGGCCGCCTCCAGTTCGGTTACCCGATAGCTGTATCCAATATGACGAAATTTAAATCTATTTTTCAGTATAAAGGCAAAGGATGTTGCCTTTGTGTCCTCATCATCATCAATTGAAAGATACAAGCTGTCCCGTCCATGATTACATAAACTTTTCATTAATAAGGCCAGCTTCTGGTTATTAGTAATAGCAACCCCACCGACTCCGGTCGTAATGAGATGGGCCGTATACATAGAAAAGCAGGCAACATCGCCCCATGAACCGACCGGTTTCCCATTGTGCTTTGCAAACATGGTTTCGCATGAATCTTCAATAATTGAAAGCTTATATTTTTTTGCTAAGGGAAGCAGGTGTGACATATCGGCTGGTTGGCCAAATACGTGCACTACCATTATCCCCCGCGTACGTTTGGTAATCGCTGATGCAATCAGCTTTGCTTGCAGATCATAATGGTGCGGATCTACGTCAACGAAATGGGGTACCAGTCCATTTTGTAGAATCACGTTCACACTTGCCACAAACGTTGTTGACGGAACCAGAATCTCATCGCCGTCTTTCCATCCTTTGAGGATTTTGAGTCCATGCAGTGCTACCTGTAGAGAACTCGTCCCGCTGTTACTCAGTACTGCAAAACGTGAATCATGCATGCGGGCAAATAACTGCTCAAACCGCTGACTATACGTGCCGTAGGTAATTCTGCCTGAGGTTAATACATCATGAACATACTCAATTCCTTTTTGAGTAATATGCGCCGTTCCCAATGCTATGTTCCTCATGATCTTATTACTTTCTTTTATTCCGAGGTACCCATTTAATCATGGTGCCTACTGGCGTACCATCCGAGCTAATGAGGGATGTTTGTGTTTGCATATTTCTTGTTATGTATGAGCGCATGCGTTCATCAAATACTTGGTTGATTATAAGATAGTCGCTCTTCGCGAGCAAACGTTCATATAATTCGTCTGATACGGGAACTGTCAGAAACTCCAATAGTTTTACCGCAGGAGACTGGTCGCGCACAATAAAATAAGGGTCAGGAATCTGTGATAAATAGATGGTGCCGTTTTGTGGCAAGGTATGAGCCAACGCAGACTGCAGATGGGCGTATGAAGGGTACTGTATCATCGGTGAACGAATTAACCATAGATTAAGAATAAGATAGACCGCTACCATACCATACGCTAGTTTTCGTATCGCACAGGCATGAATAACAAATATCAGAAACAATACCACCCACGGCTGAAGATACAATGTATACCACATCTCTTTACCCCACATCAAGATGATGACAGCTACCACGATGCCAATAGTCAATAATTGCATAAGCCGTAGCTGCTTACGCAGTGTACCGGCATACACGCAAATACCGATATAAAGCAAAAACAGTAATCGCCATGACCAATAATTTTGAACTGATGTGACTACAAAAAAAGGTGAATTAGCCTTACGCGCAAACTGTAATTGGTATTGCGTAATAAATACAGCTATATCCTGACCAATCCACCAATACCAACCAAGAGCTGCCATGGCAATCGGCGCAAAAAATACACTGTACTCAATAATGAGTCGACGGTAACTATGTTTAGTAATCAACAGATAGATTGCCAGTACTGCAGGGGCAATACATCCCAAGGGGTGGGTCAGAACGGCCAATCCACTCGCCACACCGGCTATCAACAGCCACATTAAACTACTACCGATACGTCCCTCATAACCGGCATAAGTTGCAGTTATGATCCACAACAAGGTGAGGGAATCCATACGTCCCACCTGTCCAGCTCGAAGGAAAGAATAATCAATGCCCAGTAATATCATAGTAAGAACACCGAACCATTTTTGTTGAGTAATGCGCAGACTAAAGACATATACCATTATAAGCGACAGACATGAGCTTAACACCGACAAAAGACGGATAGATACGATATCAAAGGCCGTAAAACGGGTCCACCATGAAAGGAGGTAAAAATAGAGAGGCGGATACCATAAGGCACGCTCCTGCATACCGGGTATGATGTCCGAAAACAAATGAGTAGCCATCGTCCCGCGTAAAGTAATAGTGCGCGCAGTATCGGCGAATATGGCCTCATCGGGCCACACCGAAGGAAGCTCCAAAAAAGTTACGGCTGTTATAAAAAGAAATGGCAATAATCCCAACAGAAGGTACGGGATATGGTGGATCCTGCGCAGAACGAGATGCATAGTGTATAGTATATACTTATGCTCAGCGTACTTACCCTCGGATTTATACTGCGTCTCCTGTTTCTCAATCACTATCCCTTTTTTACTGACGAGGCAATTTACACCTATTGGGCCCGCTCCATATATGATGGATCACTCTCTCCCTTCATTCCGCTCTTTGATGGAAAAACGGTTCTGTTTGTATGGGCCACCTCTGCGCTTATCGCACTCCACGTACCGGTTATGCTTGCCGGAAGAATAGTATCCGCGCTGTCATTTTTGGGCACCGGATACTTTGTCTATCATATAGCCAAGCGCCTTATCCCGGGACGTGAACGGCTGGCTTTACTACTCTATGCACTAAACCCTTTTGCGCTTTTTTTTGAACGAATGGCCATTATGGATCCGTTAATGACTACGGGTATGATGGCATCGATCTACTACTGCATTGAGCTGCTGCATGCCCATAAACAGCGTGCATGGTATGCCGCGAGTACCGGCATACTGCTGGCCCTGGCATTTCTTACCAAACCCACTGCACAAATCCTGTTTTTCTTTATGGCAGCACTCATACCGCTGCTCCTGGTAAAGAAAAAAATAACACTCATTGAGTCTCTCATCGTACTGCTTCCCACCATAGGCATATTCCTGCTTATGGCTACCTCAAGCGGGTACGACGCCTATCGTCATAAAAATATGGAGTTTGTATACAGCCTCGACACCCATTACCTGATTCTACTGCGCAACGGTATGACTAACTACGCTCGCCTGGGAAGTGAATTACTCTGGTTTATGTCACCGCTGATCGGCATTCCCCTCATAATGGGTATATGGTCTGCATTCAAGAAAAAATCATATGAGCTGATAGCGGTCAGCGTTCTGGTTGTTGGCTCATATATCGGTTTATGCATGATCGGCAAAGTCATTTTTTCGCGGCATCTGTTCTTTCTGATTCCCTTGATTTCACTCCTGATGGCTGCCGGACTCACTGTCATGTATCCGTTTAAAAAATTACTCCTATATCTGTTGTTTGGGTATTTCATCATCAATAATACGCTGCTGATACTGGATACCCCCAACGCATTCTTGGGCACGCAGGACCGGGATCACTATGTGACTGGGACTGCCTCAGGGTATGGCATTATTGAGAGTGCCGCCTACGTAAAAAAGGAAATCGGTACTCAACCAGCACTGGTTATTCCCCTGCAAAATTTTGGAAACTTCCCGTATACCTATGATTTTATCCTGGCCGACTCACCCAACATAATGGTTGTGGGTGCGTGGAAAAAAGAAGAAGCAGAAGGGCTTATGAAACAGTATCCGGGTAGGCACACCTACCTCCTATTCAATCATTCTGATGCAGAAAAACCGGCAAACGGCAAAACGTTCTGGAGACCAGGGACTCAGTCAGGCATTACGGTATTGGGTCTGTAGCTTTTGGCTTTCACTCAGCTGTTCATTCGTGTTGACTCCGATACCCACTTCAGAAAAGGGAACGGTGAATGGCACTACCTTATAGCCATTGCTGACTGCGCGCTCAATCATATCGGTGATATAGTACTCGTTGCTGACCGGAGACTTCGTGAGCGTATCAATGTATTTTTTGAGAAACGCATAATCAAACACATAAAAGCCGGCATTGAGTTCCTGTACCTGACGCTCTGCTTCAGTGGCATCTTTTTGCTCTACCACCTTGACCGCATGCCCCTGTGCATTGCGAATAACCCGTCCCCATGCCAATGCATTGGGCTCATCATGCAAGGCGGTTACCAATGATAACGCCGCCTGTTGTTTTCGGTGATTGGCAATCATAGCTTTAATCGTTTGAGGAGCATAAAACATCATGTGATCGCCATAGCCGACAATCACCAGCTCTGGGTCTCCGATCTTCGCTTTTGCTATATCCCTCATGGCTACCGATACGGCGTGTCCAGTTCCCAACTGTTCTTCCTGAACGCAGACCAGCGGTTTATACGGAGCTATGGCTTCACGCAGGGTATCCGCATACGCACCGACCACCACCATCGTCACATCAACCGTCTCTTGGTAAAGATCCAGAGCATACGATATCATGGGTTTCCCGTTAAAGGGGAGTGCCGTCTTGTTGACTCCGTTTGAACTGATGCGAGTTCCTTTGCCTGCTGCTAATATAATGCCCAGTACCATAGGTCATGATTATACTAGGTAACCCTATAGATTGTCACCCCGCCTTTTTGATAGATGATTTTGAGGAAGGGATAGGGAGGCATTGTGCCCAACATTTTTTCTACTGTGCCGTAGTAGACATGAGTAATATGGTTAGTCAGTAAAAAGCTACGAGCCTTTTTATTATTCCATTTTTCGGCATAAAACGCATTAGAAAGCTTCAGTCTGCTTCCTGCTTGAGGGGTCTGAATTTTATGTCCTGCATATACCGTGGCGCCTGTCCATGCCGGAATATGATTGCTCATATAATAATTAGCTAATACGCGTACGTCTTTTTGAGTTTGTAGGAAACGAACTGCCTGAGCTTCTTCTAAAGACATATAGGTCCAATAATTAATGGCGCTCACGTTAGCTATACGTAAATGAAAAATAGTAATGATGGTAAGTAGTGATACCGCTGTATAGGTAATATACAGAACCTGCTTTCTTACCCGATATCGTTGTGCTACCGCTTCAATGGCATATACTGCCAGCGCTGCCATCGGAAAATACAGACCGCGGAGGAAAAAACGCGCTATACCAAATGGCATAAATGAAAGCACCCAGCCCACCACAATCCACACTATGAAAAAACGCACCCACATCTTGTGATGCAGAGAGAACAACGCATATAAAAAAGTGATCAAA
>JANLHK010000035.1 GCA_024653645.1 Candidatus Roizmanbacteria bacterium
CCTCAGTATCGTCGAACTACCAAGGACTCTCAAATTAAAATCGTATTTGAGGCGTTAGCTCAATCTAATGTGGCATTTCGCATACTGGCTCCGTTACTGGTGTCGTTGACATTAGGTATCGCCTGTGATAAAGTCTTCAACGTACCGCCCTTCGGAACGGTACTATTTTTATTTTTAGGAACATTAGCAAGCTTTTATAGTATTTATAAACTGATTCAAGATCAGAAGAATGCCGCACGTCAGCATAAAAGCAGAAACACTCTTCAACGCAGGCCCGCTAACGGTCACTAATTCCTTCATCACCAATATCTTAATCGCGATACTCCTTATTATCGTTGCCGTTATGTACTATAAGGGGCAAAAAACGGTTACGGGTATTCTCGACCTTGCTCTGCGGGGATTGTATGATTTGTTCTCAATGGTTTTTGGAGACAAAATTAATACCTATTTCCCTATTGTTGCAACATTCTTTATTTATATCCTTATCCTCAATTGGTTTGGGTTGTTGCCCGGAGTAGGATCCATCGGTGAGCCCCACGGTGAAGGTATTATTCCTTTTTTACGTGGCGGAACTGCGGATTTAAGCACCACCTTGGGATTGTCTCTATTGGCCATAGGAATGGTGCAGTTTTACGGTATTCGTGAGTTGGGATTTAAGGCGTATATCTCAAAGTTTATCAACCTACGCGGCCCCATTGATTTTGTGCTGGGCTTGCTTGAAATTATATCTGAGTTATCACGCGCACTCTCACTCGCGTTCCGGTTATTTGGTAATATTATTGCCGGTGAAGTATTATTGGTGATCGTTGCATTTCTCATTCCCTATTTTGTATCATTGCCATTTCTGGTATTTGAAATATTTGTCGGACTGATTCAGGCAGTGGTATTTACGATGTTAGTCTCTATTTTTATATCAGTTGCAACCACAAAACATTCCGCTTAAGGCGGAACAGAAAGGAGATGACAATATGTTAGATGCAGAATCGATAAAAAATATAATGACGGGTGCAACCATTGCCATTGGTGCCATTGGTCCCGCCCTTGCGATTGGTATGATTGGTGCAAAAGGTGTTGAAGCCATCGGTCGAAACCCAGAAGCACAATCAGGTATTACGACTAACATGATTTTGGCTATTGCTTTCGCGGAAGCCGTTGCTATTTACGCTCTCGTCGTATCACTTATTATTAAATTTACCTAACGAATGGAAAAGCTGGGAATAAACGGAGGACTGTTACTAGCACAGACAATTAATTTCGTCATTGTGCTGGTGGTGTATCTTCGTTATGTACACAAGCCGTTTTTGAAAAAGATTAAAGCTGAGCATGAAAAGCACACACAGCTCGAGCGCCTGGTGCGTGAAGCAAAAGAGCAGGAGGCAGTATTGTTACAGAAACAAGAGGCTATGCAGCAGGAAACCGAACAGAAACTGAAAAAAGAGTATGCAGCCATGAAAAAAGAGGTGGATGTGGCCAAACGCTCCATTCTGAAAGAAGCCCATGAAGAGGCGGATCGAATCCGTGAGCATAATATGGAAATGATTGAACAGGAAAAGAACAAAATGCTCACTGAGGTGCGGGGTGATGTGGTGCGAATTGCGTCTTTAGTGCTTGAGAAGGCACTGCAGGGCATGGTACGTCGTGAGCTTCAGGAAAAGGTTACCAAAGAGGTCATTGCGCAGTTGCCGAAAGTGGAACAACCATGAAAAAGTCGTCTAAAGCGCTTCCGGATGATATTCGACCCTCAAAAGTCGAGGCACAGCTGGCGGTGCTGTTGGATGATAAGGCGTTTCGTGGACGCGTCGCTGATTTAATGGCTCGTCACGAAGCAGCGATAGAAATCAGTAGCCCGTATGCACTGCCAAAAACAGACGAAGAGGCTATTCTGCGCACGTTTGGTATGAGTCGTGACAGTGTGAAGGTGGTCAATACGGTTGACCCGGGACTGTTGATGGGACTGACGATTAAGTTTCACGATTATTATTTTGATCTCTCTTTGAAAGGGAGGTTAAACCAAGTTTTTGAAAGTTTACAGACATAGCACGATGGCACAAAAAGCAAGCATAGCCGGTAACCTTATGAAAGAAATTGAATCCGTGAAGTCGCCGATTGTCGGCGGACAAAGCGGTGAGATTATTGAACTGTATGATGGAGTAGCCATCGTGGAGGGATTACCCAACGCCCGCTATGGTGAAATGGCGTCATTGGGTAACAATCATGTGGGTATGGTTACCGATCTTAAAGAATTTCAGGTTGCGGTATTGCTGTTTGATGACTATACCCAGCTGCGGGTTGGGGATCGGGTGACCACCAATGGCACGATTCTCAGTATTCCCGTTTCAGAGAAATTACTCGGCCGTGTGGTAAACCCACTCGGTGCACCGATTGATGGACAGGGTGCCCTCCCTACCAAAGAGCGAGAAGATATTGAAAAGATTGCTCCTGGTATCGTGCATCGAAAATCGGTATCCGTTCCGTTGCAAACCGGCATTAAATCAATCGATGGTCTTATTCCCATTGGCCGCGGGCAGCGTGAGCTTATTATCGGAGACCGTTCAACCGGTAAAACCACCATTGCAATAGACACTATTTTGAATCAGAAAAAAGAAGGGGTTATCTGTGTGTATGTCGCCATTGGGCAAAAAGAATCCAAGGTGGCCCAGGTGGTGAATCTTTTATCGGAGGCAGGCGCCATGGCCTATACCATAGTGGTAAACGCGTCAGCCAACGATCCAGGTTCTTTGCAATACATCGCTCCGTATTCGGGAAGCGCTATTGCCGAGTACTTTATGAACAAAGGAAAAGACGTTTTGATTATTTACGATGACCTAACGAAACATGCTTGGGCGTATCGCCAGATTTCGCTTATTCTGCGCCGCCCGGCAGGACGTGAGGCATATCCGGGAGATGTATTTTATCTCCATTCCCGGTTGCTTGAGCGTGCCTGTCGATTGTCACCTGAAAAAGGAGGAGGGTCCATTACGGCGCTTCCTATTATTGAAACGCAAGAAGGCGATATTGCTGCCTACATTCCCACCAATGTCATTTCCATTACGGATGGCCAGATCTTTTTGGAAAAAGATTTGTTTAATGCGGGTATGCGTCCGGCCATCAACGTGGGAGCATCGGTATCCCGTGTAGGTTCATCGGCACAGGTTAAAGCTATGAAGCAAGTTGCCGGACAGCTCAAGCTTGAGTTGGCCCAATACCGTGAGTTGGCTGCCTTTTCACAGTTTGCTTCAGAGCTTGATGAGGATACCAAGAAGACGCTTGACCGAGGAGCTCGTATGTATGAGCTCTTGAAGCAGGGAAAGAATAAGCCACTCACTCTGTCAGAGCAGGTCGTCACGATGTGGTTTGGTGTTCGTGGATACACCAAAGACATTCCGGTTACCGCCATATCGCAGTTTGAGGCAGAGGCGCTTGAGTACGTCAAAGCTAAGCACGCTGCATTACTTGAGACGGTTGCCAAGGAAAAAATTCTGAGTGAGAAAACTGAGGCTGAACTGCACAAAATTGCTAAAAAGTTTATTACGTTATTTTCTGTAAAAGGACATGAACCTTCGGCAGCTAAAGAATAAAATTAAATCGGTGCAGAATGTAGGGCAGATAACGAAAGCCATGCAATTGGTATCTGCGGTAAAAATGAAAAAAGCCCAGACGAAGGCATTGGGCGGAAAACCCTATCGAGATGCACTTGAGGAAACCATTGCTCGCATTGCACACTCATCATCATTGGGCGAGTATTCATTGACACAAAAAAACAGCAAAGCAACCAAAGAGTTGGTCATTGTATTGTCATCAAACAAGGGGTTATGCGGTGTCTTTAACTTTAATCTGTTCCGTTTTTTTGGTCGTACCCTGAAGGTCGCAGATGCCAACTATGAATTTATCACCGTGGGCACTAAGGCACATCAGTTCTTGGTTCATGCCGGTGCGTCAATAGTCGCCGACTTCTCAAATTCTTATGCAACATTTGAAGAAAGCGCGACGGCAATATTCCGTTTAGCAAAAGATGACTTTGAACAGGGAAAGTACAAATCCGTCTCGATTCTCTATAACCGCTTTATCAGCAGCATGGTATACCAACCCGTACGCGAAGTATTATTGCCCTTTAGCGAAATTTCCATTACACAGCGCACAGCGGAGGGCAAGCAAAAAGAACTGGAGTACACCATTGAACCAACCCCTCAGGTGGTATTAAAAGGGTTACTCGATTTCTATTTGGAAAGTAAGATCAGGGGAGCAGTGCAGGAAAGCGAAGCATCAGAGCATTCCGCACGCATGATTGCCATGAAAAACGCGACTGATAACGCGAAAGACCTGGTACACGATATGACATTATTACGTAATGGTTTACGCCAGGAGCGTATTACCAACGAGCTATTGGATATGAATACGGCTCGGTTAGCAGTTTCAAATTAACACTATGGATAGTCGATCATTCACGGGTACGGTTAAGGAAATTAGAGGCGTGGTTGTTGATATTGATTTTGATCGTGATATACCGAAAGTACATGACGCATTACTTGCCAAATCAGATGGGCAAGAATTGTTGCTTGAGACCGAAAGCATTTTATCACCGACGCGGGTTCGTGCGCTGTGTCTTGATTCAACGATAGGTTTGCAACGCGGCGTCAAAGTGCACAATACCGGTGCACCCATCAGCGTGCCGGTCGGCAAGCCAACCCTGGGCCGTATCTTTGATGTAGCCGGCCGTCCGGTTGACGAGCTGGGTCCGGTTAAAGCAAAACAACATTATCCGATTCACCGCAAGGCACCGGCATTTGTTGACCAAAGTCCATCCCCCGCTATTTTTGAAACGGGTGTTAAGGTGCTTGATCTGGTTGCTCCCTTCATTAAAGGAGGCAAGATTGCCGTATTCGGAGGTGCTGGCGTGGGTAAAACAGTACTGATTCAGGAGCTGATTCGCAATGTCGCTGAAGAACATGGAGGTGTGTCAGTGTTTGCCGGTGTCGGTGAGCGTACCCGTGAAGGAAATGACTTGTGGAATGAAATGAAAGAAACTGGGGTATTGGGAAAGACCGCACTGGTATTCGGACAAATGAATGAGCCTCCGGGCAATCGTGCCCGCGTTGCCTTAACCGGTGTTACTATGGCTGAATATTTCCGTGATGAAGAAGGCCAGGACGTGTTGCTGTTTATCGATAATATCTTCCGGTTTGCCCAGGCAGGTTCTGAAGTGTCAGCCCTTTTGGGCCGTATTCCTTCAGCAGTGGGATACCAGCCCACGCTGGCTGAGGAAATGAGTGCGCTGCAGGAGCGCATTACCTCAACAAAGCAGGGATCCATTACCTCGATGCAGGCAGTCTATGTACCGGCAGACGACTATTCTGATCCGGCTCCGGTTGCAACGTTCGCCCATTTGGATGCGTCCATTACGCTTGAGCGGTCCCTCGCTGAACAGGCACTGTATCCGGCTGTTGACCCGCTCGCAAGCTCATCACGTGCCCTTGACCCCTCTATCGTGGGTGAGGAGCACTATGCCGTGGCACAGCAGGTGTTGCTGGTGTTGCAGCGGTATAAAGATTTACAGGATATCATTGCTATTCTGGGTATGGAGGAGTTGTCTGAAGAGGATAAGCTGACGGTATCCCGTGCTCGTAAAATTCAGCGTTTCCTGACGCAGCCGATGTTCGTGGCTGAGGTATTTACCGGTAAGCCCGGTAAATATGTCAAGCGTGAAGACACGGTGCGCGGATTCAAAGAGATTTTGGAGGGTAAACACGACAACAAATCAGAGCAGGCCTTTTATATGGTGGGGGGCATAGACGAAGTAAAATAAAGCGATGAAGTATCTGAATGTTCGTATCCTGACGCCTGAAAAGCAGGTCTATCAGGGAAACGTACAGGAAGTAACCTGTACCACGCCCGACGGTGAGATTTCTATCCTTCCAAACCATATGCCGCTGCTGTCACTGCTGGAAGATGGGGTTGTAATACTCAAAGAAGATCGCGAGGATCGGTTTTTTTCTGCCGGAACCGGCTTTATCGAAACCGATGGCAAAGAGGTTCGCATTCTTATCTCCCGCGCTTACGGACAGCAGGAAATTGACGAAGAGGAAATACAGCGGGTGCGAGAGCGGGCACAGAAACTGCTTGAGCAGTATCCTGAAAAGAAACTACGAGCAGAAGCGTTCACCATGCTTAAGCGGGCAACGATTGATTCACGTATATTGAAAAAGCTAAAGGTGCGTAGACGATGACGCGGTTCATTTTCGTATCCGGCGGTGTCATCTCAGGAATCGGTAAGGGTATAACCTCGGCATCCATTGCGCTTCTTCTCCAATGTGCCGGTTTTAAGGTTACTCCCATTAAATGTGAGAATTATCTGAATGTTGACGCGGGAACGATTAACCCCATAGAGCATGGCGATCCTTTTTTGTGCGATGACGGTACTGAGGCTGATATGGATCTGGGAGCCTATGAAAAATTTCTCAACAAAAATGTCGGTCGCCTTAATTTTATGACCATTGGCCAGATCTACGGAACGGTTATTGAACGGGAACGGCGGTTTGAGTATAACGGGGAAGATGTGGAGGCCATACCCCACATTACTGATGAAATCCAAAAGAGGTGGATGAAGGCAGCTCAAAAAGATGCTGCCGATATAGTGGTGGTAGAGTTGGGAGGAACCGCTGGTGAGTATCAAAATGTATTTTATTACGAGGCGGCCCGTATGTTGGCCTTAAAAAATCCCGGCATGGTACTGCATGTGCACGTGGGGTATATGCCTACGCCAGCCCATCTGGGAGAGCCAAAAACAAAACCGATTCAGCTATCAGTACGCACTCTTAACAGCATGGGTATTCAGCCCGATATCATTGTAGCCCGTTCAGAGCAGGCCATGGACCAGCGTCG
>JANLHK010000037.1 GCA_024653645.1 Candidatus Roizmanbacteria bacterium
ACCGTTGAAACCGTTTCATAGTCACGCATTTCACCAATAACAATGACATTGGGATCTTGTCGCAAAACCGCACGTAGTGCATTAGGAAACGAATGGGTATCACGCTTCACCTCACGTTGAGAAATAATGGATTTGCCCATAGGATACACAAATTCAATGGGATCTTCTATAGTCACAATGTGACTGTTTCTGGTCATATTGATTTCATTTAATAATGAAGCTAGTGTGGTTGATTTTCCTTCGCCGGTTTGTCCGGTAATTAATACTAGTCCATCATGGTACTGCGAAAATTTATGGACTATCGATGGTAAACTTAATTCTTCAATGGTCGGTATGTTCTGGGGGACTAATCGAAGGCTCACTGCCATATTGCCCCGTTCATAATAGGCATTGGCACGGAACCGTGATACATCAAACGCAATACTGAAATCCAATTCTTTATTCAGGTAAAAGGTATCCTGCTGTTCTTTGGTGGTGAAACTAACAAAAAAACGATTAACGTCGAGCGCGGTTACGGTCGGATAGTCGATTAAGGGGTACAGTTTTCCATAAATGCGCAATGTAGGATGGTAGCCTACATTCATATGAAGATCACTCGCTTTGCGTGTGATCACTTCTCTCAGAAGCTCAGCAGGATCGTTTTGTACATTATGTTCCATGGGTTTGTTACATGTCCTCGGCAACCCGTAATATTTCTTCTATCGTCGTTTCACCACGCAACGTCTTCAAAAAACCATCCTGTTTCATAGTGATAAGGCCTTCTTCTTGCGCCTGCTTTTCAATAACTTCCGCATTTGCCCGCTGGAGAATAAGTTTATTCACTGCATTTGATGTTACTATAATTTCAAATATACCCACTCGTCCATAGTAACCAGTATTTCCGCATTCGGTACAGCCTTTGCCTCTCCAAAGCATAAGCGGTTTGCCGTTAAATTCCTGAGGCAAAAAGTTGCCAAGAACTTCACGAATTTTTTTATCAAGTAACGCATCGGCTTGGTATGATTCCTTACAGCTGGGGCATACTCTTCGCACAATACGTTGTCCTAATGCGGCATTAAGCACTGAAGCGATAAGAAAGGGTTCTGCTCCTAAATCAAGCAAACGGGGAATGGCGGTCGAGGCGTCATTGGTATGCAGTGTTGAAAATACCAAGTGTCCGGTAAGCGCTGCCTGAATGGCGAGTGCAGTTGTTTCTTGATCACGAATTTCTCCGACCAGAATGATATTAGGGTCTTGTCGCAGGAAAGAACGCAATCCATTCGCGAAGGTGAGCCCTGCTTGTGGATTAATTTGCACCTGGTTAATACCGGGAATTTCATATTCTACTGGGTCTTCCAAAGTGAGAATATTCACAGACGATTGATTCAGGCGCGACAGTACTGAATACAGGGTCGTTGTCTTACCTGAACCGGTAGGGCCGGTTACCAAAATAATACCGTAAGGCTTGGTAATGGCTAATTCAAGGTGTTTCATTTGTACGCCCTGTAGTCCTAAATCAGGAAGTGACGGAATACCGCCGGTCTTTTTAAGAAGACGCATAACAATCTTTTCACCATGAACCGTTGGTAATGAAGACACACGAAGGTCGACTTCTTCACTACCAATTTTAAAGGTAAAACGTCCGTCTTGGGGAATACGTTTTTCGTCGATACGCATTTGCGCAAGTATTTTGATACGGGACACCAGTGATTCGTGCAATGAACTGGGCAGCACCAATTTTTCATTTAATATACCGTCGATTCGGTAACGTATGCGTGTTCGTGTTTCCTGGGGCTCAACATGAATATCAGATGCGCGTGCCTTAACCGCAAATTCAAGCATGGTGTTCACAATTTTTGAAATAGGAGGCTCTTTAACCATGCGGTCTCCCATGTTAGTGGTTGTTTTTTCTTGTTGCTTTTTTTGTCCGCCAAACTCTTCAAGAGCACTCGTTACGGTCGGAGATATGCTTTGTTGATACTGAATATTAATAGCTTCCTCAATTTCCTTAGGATCTGCTAAAAAGGGCACAATGGTTTTGCCGGTCTTTTTTTCAAGGAAACTAATCGTTTCAAGATTGAGCGGGTCACTACTGGCTATTTTTATAATTGAGTTTTTTTGATCATACTCAAAAGGAAATATAGCATACTGACGGGCAATACCTTCAGATATATGTGATAGTGCCTGGGGAGATGCAGCAACACCATCCAGCTTAATCAGCTGGACCTGCATAGCGTACGCCTTAGCCTGCATAATATGTTCGGGGGTGCTCAGTGAACGCTTGGTGAGGTATTCCTCTACGGGAATAGCATTTTTGAGCGCATCAATCTTGATTTCATTGAGGGCTTTGGCATCAAGAAGGTTATTTTTTTCAAAATACTCAAGGAATCGACTAATAGAATATGCACTCATGAAAATCATTATAAAGACTATTGACAAAAATGTGCAAATGAATTAGCTTGATATATATATTGCAAGTTAGAAGCACTATTACACCTATGAAAACAAGAAATTCGGGCTTCACGCTGATTGAGCTTCTCATCGTTATCGCTCTCTTAGGTACCTTAGCAGTTGCTTTGCTTGCTGCTATCGATCCATTTGAACAATTTAAGAAAGCAACTGATACCGGAGTACGTAATACGGCTCAGGAATTTTATAACGCATCAATCCGCTATTATGCACAGCGAAACGGTTGGCCATCTCAATGGGCAGCGGAATTCACCGACACGGCAGGTCATCAAATAGGAAGAGGCGATCCCAATGACATAGTAACCGGCCTGGTAGCCTCCAGTGAGTTAAAGCAAAACTTTGTTGAGCTTGCTGAAGATCAGCTTGACAAAATCTATGTGGCGCGACAGGGTGAATCGAAACTGATGGTGTGTTTTTCACCACAATCAAATTCATTCCTGAACGCTGATAAGAACGTTAAGTTTACAACCGTAGACCTTGACGTATCAGGTAACCCCAGCACTGACGCATCAACGACAGCGGGAACCTGTCAGGTGCACGGCGGAGCAGGACCTTGTTACTGGTGCTTGTACTGATCAATTTAAGAAAATAGACACTGTATCCTTACATTTGGGCAGCGGATGCCGGAGACCTGGTAGCCGCTGCCTTTCTTAATACCACAGCTCACCCACCAGGGTTTCCGCTTTATACCCTTTTTTTAAAGGTATTTTTTTTGTTGCCATTTGGCTCAATCGCACTGCGTGCTTCACTCGTCTCCTTAGTGTTTGCATTAGGCACGGTCTTTATGACCTACCGCCTCACCCACACTACCCTTGTTAGTATTTTTCCATCAGGAAAGAAAATGGCGGTCATTGCTTTCTTTTCATGTCTCGCTGTTTTTTCTTCATTTACGTATTTGCTGTACGCCAATGTTCAAGAGGTATATATGCTGACATTGTTTTTTCTGAGTGCCATCAGTTATTACTTACTGCGCATCTATCAACATGAAAACACCCATGACCATAGACTATTCTGGTTTTTTAGCATTATGGGTATTTTTCATCATTATATTCTCGTGTTGTCACTCGGCATATATATGGTTCTGTTCTGGAAGAAACGAAAAACGATTCTGCAATTTGTCAAGAAGCATGTTGTTATGCTCGGTAGTTTTATACTGTTGGGACTGGCACCGTACCTTATATGGTTTTTGATGACGCACGCTGATCCTCGACTGTATTGGGAGGAGCATACCTGGTGGGGGTTGATCAGAAATATATTGCGGCTTCAATATGGTATTGTGAACACCGGAGCCGGATTCCAGTCGGTGGTTAGTAAGCTGGGGAATGTCAGCGTATACTGGCAACATCTCTGGCTCCATTATTCTGCACTCTTGCTGCTATTCATTCCGGCCGGTATATACCTGTGGCATCACGAAAAGAGAATTGGTGCGTTTTACTTATTTAACTTCATGGTATATGGTCCGCTTCTTGCTTTTTATATAGATGCCAACCTTAGGTTGAACAATGCCTTGGGCATTATTGAACGTTACTATCTGTTCTCATATATATTCATTCCGGCAATTATAGCCATTGGGTATTGCGCCGTTGAATCTTTTATTACACATATCCAGTATCTTCGTTCCTCATTAGCACGCACGCTACTTATACGTGGGCTATTTGTGGTTATTATGATCATCACGCCACTACTCTTGCTGTTTCGCTCATCAGCTGCCCTAGCAACACTGCTGAAGACACCAGTATTTGAAGATCATGCCCGCACGCTTCTTTCCATGGTGCCCAAACAGGCAGTTGTTATTATGACGGGTGATGTTGATTTGTTTCCCATGCAGTATGTTCGATATGTCCTGGGATACCGTAGCGATGTGACGTTACTGCCCAGTGGACCTATGGATCTCAAAGGCTACGCTGATACCCTGACGCAACTTCCTGAGCTTCAGTATGAGCCAAAGGCAACCGATAGCGCTTGGTTTGCTGATTTTGTTCAAACTATGCTGAAACAAGATAAGCCGGTACTGACCAATATTCAGAGTCCTCCTGATGGCTTTTCCTATCGCCAGTATCTTGCCTATATTTCTATTCTGCCCAAGGAAGATGAAGGAAAACTACTCATTGAAGCGGTTCCGGCCAGTAGGGTATCGGAGTTGAATCTCCCACTGGTTAATGAGCAAACGATGGTGGGTCGTAAGTATCCCTTTTATTTCTACCGGGTCATACAGGAACGGTATGCACGTGCCCTGTTTGATTTAGGTGAGGCTCATTTTGCGCGTGATGACTTTGCCAGCACCGCATATATCTTGTCCCGTGCCTATCAGATGAATCGCATTGATGATGATATTGTTTCGCTCTACGCACTGAGCCTGATAAAAATTGATCAGTGTGATGATGCAGAAACGGTATTGCTGAACTACTACGAAGACAGCAAAGCAACGAAAGCGGCGTTTGCCCTGTCAAGACTGTATGCTACGTGTTTAAAAAATCCTGAAAGATTTTCGTATTGGAATGAGGTGTACGAAAAAGCACTACAAACAGAAACACCATAACGTATCCGATTAACGATCCGACTACACTGGCAAACCAGTACGGGGGAGTGTAGACAAAGTCTACCTGGTGATTGCCCGAAGGAACCGATACGGCCATAAATAGGATATTGGCACGTCGTATCGTCATCTCCTGATTGCCGTTAATATACGCATGCCACCCGGGATACCAGAGTCTTCGCACATAGAGTAATTGTTCAGTCTTAGATTGAGTCTGAAACTGAATAGTATGCGGATCGTTTGTAACAACGGTCAGTGTTGCATCACCTTGAGTCTTCGAGCGGTTAATCAATAGAGGATACGATGTATAAACAGTCGATGGGTCGTACTCTCCATTTCCCAGCTTGCGTAGCAAATCCTGTTCGTTCAGAACAAACTCGACCTTATGGGTAAGCAGAAAGTCCGGTAGCACCCGAGGAACCGTGTAAAGGTACAGGTTTGAGTTGATAATCCGCGGCTTGTTATACGTCAATGGATACGGGGAAGCGACCGTATTGCATCCCAGAAGCTGCAGGTATGACTCCATTCTTTTTTCAACTGTTTTTTCCATACCCAGCATGCGGTCAACATAAATATTAGAAATAAAAAACTGCAACCGGGTGGGGTTATACAGTGAATAGTAAAACCCATCACATCGGGCTATCCCCGGTATGAGTTGAGTATGGGGCTCGAGAGCCGCATTAAGCGGCAGATAGTCTTCAACCCGCTGGTATCCCTGTTCTATAAGCTTTTTTTTGTACATTCTTCCAAAACCAACACCGACAAGAGCCTCATTGGGCTTTAGATATTTTTTTATCAGTGGAGTTTGGTAGACGGTTTTTTCACTGATAAGGGGAAAATAACCATAGAAGTGGTAAAACCCTCCCAGTATTTGCAGCGCAATGGCTACCAGTATCACTGGTTTTGATAGTTTAAAGGTATCGGCAGAGATGCCAATCAATATAATGGCAACAAAGACAACAAAAATGCACATACGGTAAATGCTGCGTATCGAATTAAAGACACCAATTCTGGTAAGACTTTTCAGGATCGGTACATCGCCCAACATAAAAATGAGCATGACTATTAACAGAACCACTAATATGGTGGGAAAAGTGATTTTGACGGTTTTGCGCAGATAGGAGAATAACAGAGTAAAGCCAATCAAGACAGACCCATATCCCATAAACAGATTTGCTTCCCAGGGTGAGGCATTATAGGCACCAAATCGGTCGGCAATAGTGGGATTGGTAAGCAGATTACCAAAAGGGAAGGGGGTAAACAGCGACAGAATAAGCTCGGGTGGAAACATGCCACGGGTAATAGCGCCTTGTCGACTACTTTCAGTGGTAAATATCGCTGATTGGACCAGTTGGGGCAATGAAACCAGTATGAATATACTGCCATACCAGAAAAAAAGCATCAGCAGGTTACTACTGAATTTCTTTCGGAAGATAAAATAGAACACACAAATCAATACCAGTAATTGCTGTGCCATACTGACAAAAAAATGACCGAACAAAAACTGCTGCGCTGCCATAAAACCAGCCAGTACCATGTATTTGGCGCTATTGCCTCGTATGCCAGCAAATAAGAAGTAGGTCGTGATGGGTATAAACGCTATTGCCTGAAATATTCCCTGATGCACAATTTCATAGAGCACAATACCTGAAAACATATAGGAAACAGCGCAAAAGAACGCTATATCTTTGCGTCTTGAAAATAGGGTGGTAAGCAGATACATGCCGGTTCCCAGTATGCCCAAGGAGATGGGATAGGTAAGGTTGAATGCGAGGGCAGGGGGCAAAAACCGGTAGAGAACCAAATTGAGTAGATTAAGGGCGCCTATTTGGCTTTCAGCCAGCAGTGGATAGCCGTGCGACTCAAGCGGGGAAATGAAGGGGAGTGAGTTTGTCTTAAGGGTCTGAGATAGGTAATCCTTCAGGGCATAGTTAACATTAAATAAATCTGATATAGCATAATCCGGAATATAGAAAACGTGAAGGTCAGGTATAAAGAGTCGGATAAAAAATAAAAAAGCTACTATCCACAACCCGATGTTAAGACTGATATGCGAGGTCAAAAATTTGTGTATCATATGATACATGACGGCCATTATAGCAGGATGGATTGGTATTATGGGGGCGGCCTGCGGTTCATTTTTAAATGTATTGATTGACCGACCTGAACATAATGAATCCATACAGGGAAGGTCACATTGTGACAGCTGTAATCGTACGCTTCATTGGTATGAGCTCATACCGGTGCTGTCATATGTTATGCAAGGAGGCAGATGCAGCACATGTAAGGTGAAACTCAGTCTGCAGTATCCTCTTATTGAATTGGCATCAGCTGGTATTTTTATCATTTCCTATTGGTATCTGGCTCATGGTGACTGGTTGCTGACTGTTGTATTTGCACTGATTGGTTTTGCGTCGTTGGGCATATTGCTCTCTGACATTAAAAACATGACTATTCCTGATTGGGCCGTGGTGGTCCTTTTTATCTGCGGCCTATTGCTCAATCAGCAACACTTACCTTTAGGGCTTGCTACAGCCTCATTCTCTGCAATGCTGTTTTTGTTGGTGTATGTGTTGTCGCATGGTGCCGCCATGGGATTTGGTGACGTAAAATTGGCTTTTGTGATGGGGTACCTGCTTTCGCTTCCCTCACTACTATTTGCCTTATACATTAGTGTCCTGACTGGTGGGCTGGTTGCCGGATACCTGTTGCTGACAAAAAAAGTTGGGATGAAAAGCACGATTAGCTTTGGGCCATTTTTAATTGTAGGATTGATTACAATGATATGGTATGAATACACAAAAACGCGATAGCGGCTTCACGTTAATGGAGATCATGATCACATTCATTATCATGATTGTATTGGCTTCCATTTTTCCTTTGGCAAACTATATGGGACGTCTACAGTTTATAACTGATACCAAGAAAAAAGCAGATCTGAAGGAACTACGTAATGTACTGGAGGTTTTTTATCGCCAGAAGGAACGTTACCCTTCGTTAGATGAACTGGGCTATTGGAACAATGGTGTCATAGCCTATGTGTGTGGCGACAAGTACATAGACAGCTCGGTACGCTCATTTGCTTCCGTTATACCCTGCAGCCCTGCTGATGATACCGGAAATCCGTATGTTTATTTTCCTTATAACAATCAGCAGGATTTTGTTTTTTTTGTCAATCTCGATGACCGAGAAGATGCCGCTATTGAATCGGTAGGATGCTCAGGAGGGTGTTCCTACTTCACATCTCCCACAGACCTTTCTTCCACTTTTTATAATTATGCGGTATATTCTTCTATAGACTATATGCGATCA
>JANLHK010000045.1 GCA_024653645.1 Candidatus Roizmanbacteria bacterium
AATCCTGAAAATACAAACCCTTCGATATCAATGCCCAGCATACTGCATACCTTGCGGATATTGTTTAAGGATATGGTACTGGCGGTTACGATATGGGTATTCACCTCAAGCCGTACCCCATTCATACCAATGGGATTCTTGATTTCACCCTGGCCGTCAACAATGAACTCCTTAGGTAGGACATGGATAATCTCTCGCGTGGTGGCCAGTGACACAGCGCGTGCCGATTCAATGACACGCTCAATATCCTCTTCCTGGATATCGTTGGTCTGATAGTTAACCGCAACTACGCCGTGGGAGTTCAGCGATTGAATATTAGGGCCGCCGACTACGACAATGGCACGGTTAATGCGATTACCAGCCATGCGTTCAGCCTGGGTAATGGATTCTTCCAGTGATTTACTGGCTTCATTGATGTCGATAATCTGGGATTTTTTAATGCCTTTGCTGGGCACGGCTGAGAAGCCGATGATGCGTGGCGCTCCCGTTTCCTTATCAATAGCAGCGACTGCCGTTCCTATTTTGTCTGATCCTATATCGATTATTGCTATTTGGTCCATATATATTACTTGATAAGTATAGGTTTATCATATCGCATGTCCACACGCGATACAGCAATGCCCTCTCGTTTGAGCATTTCTTGTATATTGTGCACTAACTGGCTGTTTTTATCAATGTTCTTTTGGGTTGTCAGGAGGTACGTGGGGGCATTTGCCGTAAGCTGTAATTCAATCGTGCGAGGACTGGCAATACGAACCTCCTGGGGCCTTTCGTTGTTGTCATTGAGCCGTGCAATGAGTTTCAGTGCATAGGTGATCTCTCTGAACGTAATCGTTGAGCCAATCCGGCGCATATAGGCAGGAATGTCACCGTAGTAGTGGATACGTGGCAATCTCTCATTGTCTGAATCCGATAACACTTTTCCCTTCGATGAGATGATAAGAGCTGAATTGCTGGCCGTCAGCTGTACAAAGGGTGTTGCAACGGTGGTATGTATCACGAGCGTTCCGGGGAATTGCTTGGTTATGGATACTGAGTCAAGGAGAGGATACTGGCGCAGTACCGTATCAACTACATCGCTTGAAGAGAGTAACAAAAGATTTTTGCCTTTAAATTGATGGGTGTACGTATCAGTAAGAGGTGGCGTACTGGTAATAGACGTAATGGTGGTCACCTGTAGAAAGGTAATGCCGGCTGCTATGGCGATAAGGGCTGCGCTTAAGCTTAGAAATACCCGCATGGTTACGGTTGGGTAATGGCAGTAAGTAGGGTTGCTCCGGAAATAATAAGCGAGTTATACGAGCCGAGCTTTTGATAGGCCTGGGCATGTTCTATCCGTGAAGCATAGAGTTTTTCGCACAGCTGCGATAGCGTATCGGCACTGCCGGACTCCTCCATAATGATTCCAGCACCTACTTGGGCAATTACCTGTGCATGTTTCCGTTGTTCGTCATTGGGCGCAATGGGCAGGGGTATTAAGATACTGGGAAGGGCATAGTGCACGAGCAAAAAGAAGGTGTTTGCGCCGCTTCTGGTGACACACAGATCAGCAGTATCCATAAAAAAAGCAATTTCTTGAGGAAGTAGTTGTTTAACGGGGTAATAGTTGTCTGACTGATAGGGTTGCAATTGCTCATAATCATTATAAATACTTGATCCAATTTGATGAACAATTTGGTACTTCTGAATTAATATGTCAATATCTTTCCTAAATAATTCGTTTATATTATGAGCACCACTACTACCTCCTATGATCAATAATAATGGTCTATTATTATTTCGATTAAACCAAGCGGGTGCCTGTGGTTTGAAAAAAGCGCTGTGATAGGGATTGCCAATGAGCCGTGTTTTTTCATGGGGAAACCATTGTGCTGCTTCAGGGAAGGCAAGGTACACTTTTCGTGAAAAACGCATGAGAAATTGGTTTGCCTTACCCGGTGCAATAGTTTGTTCATGTAAGTAGATTGGTATACGCAGGATCCAACCCGCAACACAAACAGGGATTGCCAGATAGCCCCCAAATGAAATAATATACTCAGGTCTTTTGATGCTAAAGTATTTCAGGGCACTAAAAAAACTGATGAAAAAATTCTGAATAACGCTCATATTCAATCGCGCGCCGGGTATGGAAATAAAGGTTACTTGGGGGTTTGGTCCTATCAAACTATGTTCTATCGTTGGCGATTGGCCCTCAGAGAATGCCTGCGTACGCCCAAAAAATTGTACAAAATTACCCGCTGCCTCAAGTGCCTCCACCACTGCATACGCCGGTGAAAAATGTCCTCCGGTCAGGGCAACGGTTCGCTTATCGGCGGTGTCGCCTGCTGGTGCTGGTTCGTTGTTGCTCATGATTGAGGTAAATGTTAATGGCTATACCAAACAGTGCGTAATAGGTTAGGAGCGATGATCCTCCGTAGGAGAGGAATGGCAAGGGAATACCGGTCAGTGGTATGAGTTGTACCATTGCTCCTAAGTTTACCAAGACTTGTACGCCAAACAAAAAGAATACACCGGCGCCCAGTAAAAACCCTAAGCGATCTTTGGCAGTAAACAGGTTGCGATACAGTAAAAACAGTATGGTGATATATACGATAATAATGAGGGTGCCGCCGATAAATCCGAAGTTTTCACCGATAATGGCAAAGATTGAATCAGTATGCGCCTCAGGCAGAAACTGAAATTTCTGTTTTGAAGCGCCAAAGCCGGTGCCGAAGAGGCCCCCGAGCGACAATGAGGTGTTCACCTGCGAAATGTGATAGCCGATTCCCTGTGGATCAAGTGAGGGGTTCAGAAACGTCATAATACGACGCATGCGATAAGCAGACGTTAAGGCAAGTGCCAGCGCGGCAGCGGCTCCTGCAGGAATGAGAAAGAGGATATGTTGCAGGGGCGCCCCTGAAATAATGTATAAAAATAAGGCAGAGCTGCCCAGTAACGCGGCCGTTCCCAGATTGGGTTGAAACATGACCAGCGCAATGATACATCCGGTCAGAATCAGGAACGCAAAAAATCGGTCCCGTTCCTTATAACTGAACCAGGCCGATAGGTACACAATGAGGCTCAGTTTGGTCATTTCTGAGGGTTGTATGGTGATGGGCCCCAGACGCAGCCAGCGTTTGGCTCCCAACACATTGGTATATAAGCCCGGAACAAACACCAGTAGCAGTAATATAAGGTTACCGATCAGAAGGGGAAGCGCCAGTTGGTACAAACGGTGGTAGTCAAACTTTGAAAAGAAAGCAAGTACGATGAGGGACAGGAAAAACCATACGACCTGGTTTTTTACAAAGTAGAGCGAATCACCATAAACCCGAGCCGCGGTAATGGATGAGGCCTCGTAAATCATAAAGATACCCATAAGGGTCAGTAAAATGGGAAGCAGAAACAGCAGTTGCAGATGTGTTTTGGGATTCATACACTCCTATAAGTGTAGCCTATTTCAGGAACGCAATCCAGAGGCCGAACACTGAACAGATGATGGTGATGAGCCAAAAACGGAAAACAATCTTAGATTCGTGCCAGCCTTTTAACTGGAGATATAAATGAATGGGTGCAACGGGAAAGAATTTCTTCTTAAGCAAGTGTTTGCTGGTCAGTTGTACCAAAGATGATCCTGCTTCGATAACAAATATGAAGCCGATAATGGGAAGCAGTAATGGCTTACCCAGCAGCAGCCCGATAACGGCAAATACGGCTCCGAATGACAAGGCGCCCGTGTCACCCAGAAAAATACGGGCAGGGTATACATTAAAGTAGAGGAACGTGATGAGGCCGCCAATCCAGATGGCCATAAACATAGAAAGGATGGTGTCCAGAATAGCGTATGAAATCATCCACAGGGTAAACAGGGCAACGAGCAAGACACCGCTGGCTAACCCATCAAGTCCGTCAGTAATGTTAAAAGCGTTGGTAAAGGCCACAATAGTAAACAGGGCCAGTGGTATGTACCATAGTCCCAGCTGCACGGTACCCAAAAAGGGAATGTTAATAAAGTCGATACCGAGCCATACATAGATCCACACGCTGATAATAAAAGCCAGGAGCAGCTGAATGATCAGCTTGTGACGCAGCCGGAGTCCGTAAAATTCCTGTTTTTTCGTTCCAAATGTTTTTTTAATGTCATCGTACAGGCCCAACAGTGAAAATGATATCAGTGAAAATAGCACAATCACACTTTCTTTAATGGCGCTGGTAAATACCGATGAAATGGGCACGCCGAAAAGGTAAAACAGGAACAAAAAGAGAATGAGCAGAACGGTGGTGGTACACACAACCAAAAAACCTCCCCCAACCGGCACGCCGGCTTTCTTTTTGTGAAAGAAGTCAAACACCGAGGTCAGTCTGCCGAACGGATCTTTGGTTTGCTGCTGTTGGCGTTGGAATTTCAGTTTATAGAGGAAATTAATGTAGGGAATCATGAGAAATGAATTCACAAAAAATGAAAAGAGCAGAATACCTAAGTATAACGAGGTCATATGAGCTTAGGCATAAATATAACGGTGCCGACGATAGCAGCATACACGCTGGCAATCAGCACCGCGGCTGCTCCGGTATCCTTGGCTCGTTTAATGTAGGTGCTGTATGACTGTGTAATAGCATCGGTTGTTTGTTCAATACTGGTGTTCAGTAATTCTGTGGTTAAGACCACGGCGATGGCACTGGCAATAAAGAGCCATTCGATGGTGCTGATGTGAATTGAGACGCCCATAACTATGGCGATAATCGCAATGGTAAGCTGAATTTTAAGATTAATTTGGTCGCCGCATGCCCAGAGGAGTCCGCGCAGGGCGTGCGTAATGCCGACGCTTTTGTTCTTCTGAATAGGAGGTTGCATGTCGTGTCCCAAAAGATCGTTAGACATGGATTAATTGTAACAGAGTTTTTGCAAGACGATGGGGATCATGACGAACCATGGAGCGGGCAACATCAGACGCGCTTATCACCGGCCGGTTGGGGGACAAGAGATCGCCGGTTATGATACGCATATCGTGAGCTGGTTGGGAGATATCATTGATAATGGGAGTTTCTCCATGTTCTTTATAGTAGGTGAGCTGTTCGTGGGGGACGGGAGTGCTGTTGATGATAATGGTATCGAATGGACGTTCGCCCAGGTAGGGTTTAAAGGCATCAATATATTGCTGTAGGGTGTAGTTGTCGGTTTGTCCCTTTTTATTCATAAGATTGGCAATGTATATTTTGTGGGCATGGCTGTTTTGATACGCCGTTGCGACTTCGGGGAAGAGGAAATTGGGCAAAATGCTCGTGTATATATCACCGGGCCCAACCACAATGACATCAGCCTCAAGCAGCTTCTGTGCTGCCTCAGGATTCGGTTCGACATTTTCTTCTAAGGCAATACGGACAATGGGTGCGCGTTCGTCCTGTTCATCAATGAGCCGTTCGCCGTGAATGACCGTTCCATCGGTCAGATGTGCCACAATATTGGCTTGTTTAAGGGTAACGGGGATAACCGATCCTTGGGTTTGCAGCACCTCTTGGGCCATGTAGAGGGCTTTTTGAAAGCTTCCGCTGATGCGCTCAAGCGCAGCTAGAAAGATATTACCGAAATTATGTCCCCTGAAATCGCCCTCCTCAAACCGGTAGAGGAACAGCTTGCGCCACAGCTCATCCGAATCAGACAATGCAACGAGCGCCTGGCGTATATCGCCGGGTGGCAGTACACCATACTGGTCACGAAGCCTGCCCGTGCTGCCACCGCTGTCCATCATAGTGACAATAGCGGTAATAGCGAGTCCTAAAGGATTTTTAGCGTTGGAAGCAGCTGATTTCAAGCCCGATAAAACGACGAAGGTTCCGGTACCTCCTCCGATGACAACTACCTGAGATTTTTTACCGGCCATAGGAGGTATTGTAGCAAATCCGGCCCGGCTAAATAACTTTGCGATTTTACACGTGGTAGTATACAATAGTCATTCTATGACACAGCGTGCGGTTATTCTTACTGGTGGTAAACAATATATGGTTGCCTCGGGCGATCGTATTGTGGTAGACAGCCTTGAGGGCAAAGAAGCAGAGGAAATCAAGCTCGATAAAGTGCTGGCCATTATTGATGGAGAAAAGCTCAATATTGGACAACCCTATATCGAAGGCGGAGTCGTTAAGGCCAAAATCTTGGCTACCAAGCGGGGCGACAAGATTCGCGTGGCACGCTTTCGAGCAAAATCACGGTACCGCAAAGTACGGGGTTTTAGACCACTTCTCACTGAAATTGAAGTTACCGGCATTACCGTTAAAAGCAAATAACACATGGCACATACTAAGGCTGGAGGATCAGCGCGAATCAATAAAGATTCCATATCAAAGCGTTTAGGCGTAAAACGAAACCATGGCCAGAGTGTTACTGTCGGCATGATTATTATCCGACAACGCGGTTCAAATTATAAGGCCGGTGCTGGTGTTTTGCGTGCCAAGGATTTTACGTTATACGCCGGTATCGCAGGACAAGTACAGTATTCAACTCATCACGGCAAAACTGTGGTTTCAGTACAACCTTGAGTAACCTAGACTATCTTATTGCAACTATTCGTGAGCCGGCAACCAATCCGTTACGGCGAGCTCAGATTATTGGTCAACTCATTGAAGAGCATGCTTTAAGCAAATCAAAGATCGCAACTATCATTCATAAAAGTCCCAGCTATGTATCAAATCATTTACGACTCCTGCATTTGCCCGATAGCGTTAAAGATGCCGTGGTAGGCAATATGATTTCGGAAGGACATGCCCGGGCGCTCTCCACGCTGGACGAATCACAGGATATGTTGGAGTTGTTTGAGGACGTGGTGCGCTATGGGTATTCGGTGCGACGGACCGAGCAGGCAGTTGATTCAAAACGTAAAACGAAACGTATGTATGGAAAAATTGCGCCGGAATTTAAAAAACTAGAAGAGCACTTGAGTAGTACTATGAAACTCAACACCCGCATCACCCGCCGCCAACACCACATTATGCTGACTCTCTCTTTCCCCTACAGCATTATCGGATTTCGTGCTCTGCGTACTGCGGTCGGTAAGTTGTTAGGTTAAGGGTATTGGGGATCTTTGATCGCACCTGCCCGCGACAGCGGGAAGTAACGATACAGAACGCGGCCAATCACATGATCGTGGGGAATAAAACCGTATTCACGCGAATCGGCTGAACCCGGGCGGTTATCTCCCAATACAAAGTAGTTGCCGTCAGGTACGGTTTTTTCTTCACCCTCAAGTATGAATCCGTTCGCGAAGGTGGGCGTCTCTACCTCTATATACTGCTCATCCAATTGCGTGTCGTTGACATATACGTTGCCATCAAGTATTTTGACGCGCTCACCGGGCAGGGCAATGACTCGTTTAATAAAATCAACATCGGGATTATCAGGTGACTGCAAAATAATGACTTCTCCCCGATGCAGATCGCGCAGTTTAAAACTAATTTTATCAGTCAGAATATATTCTTTATCGTGGAAGGTGGGATACATGGAACTTCCCTTCACCTGATTGGGTGAAATAATGTACATATAGAAGATCACAAAGAAAGCGGCGCCGAGTGCGATTTGCTGCAGCACATCAAAAGCAAAATCGACAAACCGCGTCATGGGGGTATGGGGTTTGATTATCTCCACATTATCTTCATTGAACAATAAACGACTGTCTATTTCTGACATGTATTCATTATATACAAAGAGTCACATGGTACAATGGGTCTTTATGCAATTATTAATCGTTGAGTCACCAACCAAAGCGCGTACCTTCGGAAAATTGATGGGCAGCGCTCAAGCTGAGGACAGCTTTGAAATCGTCTCAAGCATGGGTCATATTCGAGATCTTCCGGCCAAAAAACTGGGCGTTGATGTTGAACATGATTTTGAACCTTCCTATGAAGTGTTGCAGGGAAAACAGAAGCTGGTCAGCGAATTAATCAGCAAAGCGAAAAAAGCAAAAACCGTTATTCTGGCAACTGATCCTGATCGCGAAGGCGAGGCGATCGCCTATCATCTGGAGGTGCTTATCAAGGAAAAAGTACCCAAGGCAGTGATTAAACGCATTGTATTTCATGAAATTACCAAGTCGGCACTCGAGCACGCACTGACGGAGTCACGTGACGTGAATATTCACCTGTTTCATGCTCAGCAGGCACGACGTATTCTGGACCGATTGGTAGGATACAAAGTATCTCCGTATCTGTGGACCCGTTTTTCAAAGCGGTGGCTTTCAGCCGGACGGGTACAGACGGTCGCCTTGCGTTTCGTGGTGGAACGTGAAAAAGAGCGCACCGCGTTTGCCACCCAAAAATATTTCACTTTTAATGGGGAATTCGGCGTAGGAGCAGTGCCGTTGGTGTGTGATCTTGAAAAGCTGAAAGGCGAACCGTTCTTTAGTACCAAAAAGCATGACTTGTTTGATGGCAGCTATTCGATACGTATCTCAACTATCAGTGATGAAAAGCATGCACAAGAGGAAGAAGCACGACTCAAAACAGAAACGTACGTTGTGTCTGAGGTAAAAGAAGAGGTAGTGGCGCGTAGTCCACAACCACCCTTTACTACGTCAACGCTGCAGCAGTTTGCATCCACCAATTTTGGGTACAGTGCCAAGCGAACGATGAGCATTGCCCAGA
>JANLHK010000046.1 GCA_024653645.1 Candidatus Roizmanbacteria bacterium
AGTGCCCCCCGCAGTATCTCATATACGGGGTCAGTGGCCACTCCGGGCTCAACCCATCCGTAATAGGTCATCATCCATACCGGTTTATTCTGGTAAAACGCCACTTCGCGTCCGCCATACGGTTCGCCGCCAAAAAAGTTGTCATGCAGTTTCCAGTCGCCTTTTTCAAAAGGAATGGTGGTTGAGTGGTCCGCTTCTTTAATCCACTTTTTTTCTTCGCCGCCCGCATATCCTGCCTTGTTTGAATCGATTAAAAATTGTCGTAGGGCGGTAATATTCATGATGTGCTCCCAACGGGATTCGAACCCGTGTTCGCGCCTTGAGAAGGCGCTGTCCTAGGCCGCTAGACTATAGGAGCGGTGCGTGGTATATTGTACCAGATGAAAAAGCAGCCCGCACATATAATTAGTCCGGAAGGGCAAGCTAAACTCATAAAAGAGTTGGCAGATCTTCGTGTACAGCGAGTACCTGCAGTAGCAGACTTAAATCAACAGCGGCTCATGGGTGACCTGAAAGAAAATAGCGGGTATCAGGCAGCCCGTGCACGCTTGACCGACATCGATGCACGTATTGTTCGTATCGAACTGACGCTCCGTAACTGCATTGTTACCGAAAGATTGGATAATGATCTGGTTCAGGTCGGAAGCGTTATTACGGTTAAAAATTCCCATACTGAAATGACACTTACCATCGTAGGCGAAACCGAAGCAAACCCAAAAGAACTCAAAGTATCCGTACGCTCCCCGCTGGGAAAAGCGTTTATGGATAAAAAGGTGGGCGACACCGCAATTGTGCGCACACCGGACGGCGAAAGTACGTATACTATTCTTAAGGTTTCCTAAAACACATGCCCAGCTTGAACGAACCCATTGCAGACAGAAAGAAAAAACGCGACGAATTGGCAGCTGCCGGTATGCACGCCTACGGTTCACATGTGGTAGAGGGTAAGCAACCCATTATTGAAGCCCGTAATCAGGAGGGAAAAACCGTGACAGTTGCCGGACGTATCATGGGCATGCGTGGGCATGGCAAGATGGTGTTTGCTGATATTAAAGACGAAAGCGGAAAAATACAGATTGTATTTCAAGTAGACGTGCTCTCGGAGTCACTATTCCCTTCAGTGTCAAAGCTGCATATGGGTGACATCATAACTGCAACCGGTGAAGTATTTAAAACCGTACGAGGTGAATTGTCGGTCCGAGCGCATACCTTTACCTTGCTTACCAAAAGCGTCCGTCCGTTGCCCGACAGCTGGTACGGCTTTAAGGATGTTGAGGATCGTTATCGACAGCGCTACGTAGACTTGTTGCTGAATGAGGATGCACGCAAAGTGTTTGATGTACGCACTAACGTGATTCGTTTTATGCGTGCTTATTTTGACAACCACGGATTTAAAGAAGTTGAAACACCTATTTTGCAGCCATTGTATGGAGGCGCAACCGCCAAACCGTTTACCACGCATCATAATGCGCTGAACACTGATTTTTATTTGCGCATTTCAGACGAGCTGTATCTGAAGCGTCTTATCGTGGGTGGTTACGAAAAAGTATATGAAATGGGAAAAGACTTTAGAAACGAAGGCATGGACCGTGCTCACAATCCCGAATTTACTCAACTTGAATTTTATTGGGCATACGTTGATTACGAAACCCTTATGGATTTTACCGAGCACATGCTAGAAACGCTCGTCAAAGAAGTATTGGGAACCACGGATATTACCTATCAAGGTAAGAGTTATTCGTTTAAAACACCCTGGGAGCGAAAGACGTACCGACAATTGTTTCAAGAATATCTTGAGATTGATATTAATGATGCTAAAGATGAGCCGTCTCTACGGGCTGCATTAAAAGGCATAAAGGTCGCTATAGAAGATAAAACTATATTAGGGTATGGAGCACTGTTGGATGCGGTATACAAGAAGGCCATTCGTCCCCATTTGGCTGGCCCTTTGTTTGTCACTGACCATCCAGTCGAGCTAAAGCCCTTGGCTAAGCGCAGTAATACTGATTCGACTAAAGTTGCCAGCTTTCAGCTCCTTATTGCAGGTGAGGAATTTATTAATGCATATAACGAGCTGAACGATCCGGAAGATCAGCGCGCGCGTTGGGAAGAAGAAACCCGGCTGGCTGCCCGTGGACTTGAGGAGTTCCAGATGCTTGACGAAGATTATATCCGCGCGCTTGAATACGGTATGCCACCAACGGCAGGCTGGGGTATTGGTATTGATCGCCTTACCATGTTTTTAGCTAATCAACCCAATATCAAAGAAGTTATTATGTTTCCGGCGCTTCGCCCCGAATCGTAAATCGTACCCTATGTTGAGCCGCCAAACGTATTTGGATATTGTGAATGCGCATATCAAAAACAAGAATCTGGTGAAGCATTGTTTGGCAGTTGAGGCTGCCATGCGGGCACTAGCACAGCATTTTGGTGAGGATGAGGAGTTGTGGGGACGAGCAGGACTAATTCACGACGCAGATTGGGAGGAAATGGCACAGGATATAGCAGGACACACTAAAAAAACGATTGAATATCTTACTGAGGCCGGTGAAACTGAGCAGCGTATTTTAGACACGGTATTAACCCATAACTATACCCGTAATGGTTACCGTGCACCCGACAGTAAATTGGAGTGGGCGCTGTATACCTGTGATGAGCTAACCGGTTTAATTGTTGCGACGGCGTTGGTACGGCCCGAAAAAAAACTAAGTGCGGTTACGTCCGCTGCGGTGCTTAAAAAATTTCCCCAAAAATCATTTGCAGCAGGAGTCGATCGTGAACAGGTGGGGCTATGTGAAGAAAAATTGGGCATTCCCCTACCACAATTTGTCGAGATAGTATTGCAGGGCATGCAGGACTCACACGAGGCTTTAGGCCTATAGGATGTGATATAATTGCCTGATGTCTGTAGATAACTCCCCTCAGGAAACCCGTCATATGGTAGAGCAACCAGAATGTGATGGATGCGGGAAGCATAATGCGACAAGAACCTTATACTTTGACATGAGGAGTAGTACTGATCCCCAAAGAATAAGCACCAATATTCCCGTAACATTATGTAATGGATGTGCCGAAAACGAGGCTTTTATAATTTTTCAGTCCGAAGGAGTTGTGCCGGAATCCCTCCGTTTTGAAAAAATTCCATCATCGCCTGAAGTTGAGGCGACCATGGATGCCTTTATTCCCGAGGTGTGCGACCGGTGTGAGGAAGCTCCACCGACAACCACATTGTATTACGGCCTCCAAAGTGATCTCGTTCCAGGGCTTGTACTAAACCCCGACATACCCATATATTTATGTGATGGATGTACCATGCCTATGGCATTTGAAATAGCCGCTGATCCGAATGCAGTAGAAGATTCTATAAGTATTTTTCAAGGCATTGGATCTATGTCAGGTAGAAAGCCGGCGCATGACGTTACGGATTCTACGTTTGCTTTAATTGGCGGACTCACCAACTTTGTTCAACGGCGAGGGCAAACCCTAAATGAATAGCAGTGAACTAGATTCTTAGCACAAACTCGTGTATACTGATACTCCATGCTCAGCATCCACTATATCCGCGAACATGCCGATTTGGTTGAAAAAACAGCAGCCTTAAAAAACAGGAAAGTCGATATACAAAAGATTCTGGGTTTGGATGAACAACACCGAACGCTTCAGGCAGAAATTCAGGAATTGCGCCAGCGTCGCAACCAGCTCGCAAAGGGTGGCAATACTCCCGAGGTGGTAGAAGAAGGAAAACAGCTCAAGAAACAATTAAAAGAAAAAGAGGACCAGGAGCGGGAGCTTAACCAGGAGCTGAATATGCTACTGCTTACTGTCCCTAACGTTCCCTATGACGAGGTGCCTGAAGGCAAGGGCGAAGAAGATAATAAAGAACTGCGGAAAGAAGGTACCATTCGTGAATTTTCATTTGAGCCCAAATCCCATATTGATTTAATCAATAGTCTTGGGCTGGCCGATCTTGAGCGAGGCTCAAAGGTATCAGGATTCCGTGGGTATTTCTTGAAAGATAAATTAGCACTGCTGCACATGGCGGTGCTGTGGTATACGTTTCAAAAACTTTCACAAAAAGGGTATATGCCATTAATTGCCCCCGCTTTGGTCAAGGATTTTACTTTGTTTGGTAATGGGCAGTTTCCGTGGGGTAAAGAGGAAGTGTATCACCTTGAAAAAGACGATGTGTATTTGGCAGGTACGGCTGAAGTGCCGGTTACCGCCTATTACTCAAACGAGACGCTATCAGAAGAAGATCTGCCTAAAAAATTTGTTGCCCTTTCCCCGTGCTTCCGTCGCGAAGCGGGCAGCTATGGCAAGGATACCAAGGGCCTGTATCGCGTGCATGAGTTTTGGAAAATTGAGCAGGTGGTTATTGCACCCTCAGACGACCAGCAGGCACGAGAACTGCATGAGGAATTGCAGGCAAATACCGAATCGATTCTGCAGGACCTTGAGCTTCCCTATCGGGTTTTATTAATGTGTACCGGCGACATGGGTGAGCCACAGGCAAAAAAATACGACACCGAAGTATGGATGCCCTACCGGAAAGGGTATGGAGAGATTGCGTCAAATTCTATCATGACTGATTTTCAGGCACGGCGCCTCAATATACGCTATCGAACTAAGAGTGGGGAAACAAAATTTGTATATACCCTGAATGATACCGCAGTGCCATCCCCTCGCATCCTCATTGCTATACTGGAAAACTATCAGCAGGCAGACGGCAGTATCACCATTCCAAAAGCGCTCACGAGTCTCTGTGGATTTACCAACATTGAAGTGCAGAAATAGGGTATGTTTGGTTTTTTGCGATCATTCGTAGACGCTAACGCTCGTGAGCTAAAGCGCATAAGAGTTATCGTTGAGGAAATTAATGCGCTTGAACCAAAAGCAAAAAAATTAAAGGACAGTGATTTCAAATCCGAAACGGCTAAACTTAAAAAATCCATTAATGGTTCTCGTGAACAATTAGTTGCCCATCTTCCCTGGGCATTTGCACTGGTACGCGAGGCCAGTTATCGGACGTTAGGAGAGCGGCATTTTGACTCTCAGCTTATAGCTGGCATTGCTCTGCATGAGGGTATGATTGCTGAGCAGAAAACCGGTGAAGGTAAAACATTGTCGGCAACTGCCCCCCTGTATCTAAATGCGTTGATGGGTAAAGGCGTTCATCTGGTAACGGTTAATGATTACCTCGCTCGCCGTGATGCTGGTTGGATGGGACGGGTCTTTGATCTACTGGGTATGACCACAGCTGCTATTATTTCTGAACGTTCTCTTTTGTTTGACGTAAATCATCTTGACGCGACTGCATTAGATTGGCGCCTCCAGCATTTGCGTGATATCACTCGAAAAGAAGCGTATCAGGCGGACATAACCTACGGCATCAACAGCGAATTTGGATTCGATTATCTGCGTGACAACATGGCCATGAACAAGAGTGAAACCGTTCAGCGGGGTTTTTATTACGCCATTGTTGACGAGGTTGATTCGGTACTCATTGATGAGGCGCGGACGCCGCATATTATCTCTGCCCCGTATGACGATGACGTGTCCCGTTATTATGACTATGCGCGTATCGTGGATCGATTGGTGTCAGACACCGATTATGTCATTGATGAAAAGATGCATACGGCCAATCTGACGGAACGCGGTATTGAGAAGGTAGAAAAAATAATGGGGCTGACCAATATTTATGAAACGAACTATGATGCGTTGTTTCATATTGAAGCAGCCTTAAAAGCACAGACGCTGTTTACCCGTGACCGTCACTACATTGTGCGGGGAGCAGAGATTGTGATTGTTGATGAGTTTACCGGTCGGTTGCTGGAAGGCCGCAGGTTTTCGGAAGGCATTCATCAGGCCATTGAGGCAAAGGAAGGTGTGCCGATTAAGAAGGAATCTAAAACACTGGCTACCGTATCACTGCAAAACTATTTCCGCATGTATGAAAAGCTGGCCGGTATGACCGGTACGGCAGCAACTGAGGCAGAGGAGTTTCATAAGATATATCAGCTGAATGTATTGACGGTTCCCACCAACAAGCCCATTACCCGTGCCGATCATTCGGACTACATTTACAAAACAGAACGGGGAAAGTTTACGGCATTGGTAGAGGAAATTGCGATTGAGCATGCAAAGGGTCGGCCTATTTTGGTAGGTACGACCAACATTGAAAAAAATGAAGTATTGTCTTCCCTGCTCAAGAAAAAAGGCATTCGGCATGAAGTGTTAAATGCCAAGAATCATGAGCGCGAGGCAACCATCATTTCAAATGCCGGTAAAAAAAATGCCGTGACCATTGCAACAAATATGGCAGGACGCGGTGTTGATATTATTTTAGGAGGTACTCCTGCGAACAGCTACGACAAAACATTGACCAAGGCAGAACTTGAAAAGCAGCGCCATGAGTGGAAAAAAAACCACGATGAGGTGGTGTCATTAGGCGGTTTGTATGTGATGGGAACCGAGCGTCATGAATCGCGCCGTATCGATAACCAGCTGCGGGGACGGGCTGGACGACAGGGAGATCCGGGCGAGACGCGTTTCTTTATTGCCCTTGAAGACGACATGCTGCGGGTATTTGGTGGCGAACAGATATCCAAGTTGATGGGATTCTTTAACTTTCCAGAAAATCAGCCCATTGAGCATCCGCTGGTTTCCAAATCCATTGAGCAGGCACAGGTGAAGGTTGAGGGATTTCACTTTGATAGCCGTAAGCACTTGCTTGATTTTGATGACGTATTGACCAAACAGCGTGATGTTATTTATGCCCGTCGTCAGGAGATTATTCGCATTACTGAGGAGCGACCCAGCGACATGATGCCGTTTGTGGAAAGCGTGGTTGATAGTCAGCTTGAAGGATACCGTGGATTGATTACTGCAAACCCAGAGGCGGGTAAAGGTGAACTCATGGTTTTTGTGCGAGACACCTTTGCCATTGAAAAGGATGAAGAAGACGAGTTAGGGCGTATGGAGGCATATGATCTGCTGAAGCGGCTCCATGAGAGCGTTCGTGTTATTTTGAAAAATAAGGAGAAGCAATTTGGCAAAGGCATATTTTATGAAGGCGTTAAAATAGTGTACTTATCCACGATCGACTACCATTTTACCGAACATCTAACCGCGATTGAAAATCTGCGTGAGGGCATTAATTTACGCGGTTATGCGCAGCTTGATCCCTTGGTTGAATACAAGAAAGAAGCCTTCAGGCTTTTTGATACGATGTTGGGCAATGTCCGCTCCGACTTCCTGCGTCGGTTATTACACTTGGAAGTGCAGCCGGTAGCAGAAAGTCCCCAGCGCCAAATTGAAAAACCGACTCCATCAAGACCAGCAAAAATCAGTGGGGTGAAAAAATTGGGAAGAAACGATCCTTGCTGGTGTAATAGCGGAAAAAAATGGAAAAATTGCCATTATCCGAAAAAGGGGTAAGGGTTGTTTTACCAAAACTTGGTGGTATACTTAATGCTTGAAAAGCAATGATGAGGCTGACACCTCGGAGCTGCAGGAAGAAAGTCAGAAATGACCAATAGACCCTGCCGGAACGTTTTCCGTAACAAAACATAAATGAGCACCAAATAAGGTGGCACCGCGTTTATCAAACGCCCTTATGTTGTAGTCAGATGACTGCACTATGAGGGCGTTTTTTATTAGCAGTTTATAGCTTACCTATGTATCACGAACGAGTATTATCTTCGCAGCTTGCTGAGCATGTTGGGAAAGCCGTAGTAGTTGCTGGCTGGCTCCACAACAAACGGGAAATGGGAGGCATGACATTTTTTGTCATCCGTGACCGTCGGGGCCTCACACAGGTGTTAGTTGAAGCAGCTCAAGAGGCGTCAAAATTAAAAGGATTACAAAATGGCACCATTGTGCGGGTTACCGGTGTGGTGGTTGAAGATAAGCGTGCCCCCCATGGCGTTGAGATTCATGATCCGAAAATTACGGTTGATGTGCCGGTTACCTATACCGCACCCATTGAAGTAGATAAACCCATTAATCATAAACCGGAGAATCTCGATACCTTGTTTGAGCATAAAGTGTTGACGATGCGCAACGTTACCGAAAGGGGCATCTACAAAATTCAGGCAGGTATCGGTGATCATATTCGTGATTTTTTGAGAAGCCGTGATTTTGTTGAGTTTCACAGTCCTAAACTGCTGGCTGAGGCAACTGAGGGTGGGGCTGAGGTGTTTACGCTTGATTATTTTGGTCGGCAGGCAACGCTGGCCCAATCAGCACAGTTTTATAAGCAGATGATGGTGGCAAGCCTTGAGCGCATCTTCGAAATTGGATCAACGTATCGTGCTGAACCATCGGTTACCACGCGCCATATGACCGAGTTCATAACGGTCGACGGTGAAATGGGGTTTATTGAAGGCGTTGAGGACATTATGGATTTACTCAGCGACCTCATGAACTATGTGGCACACCATATATGGGAAACCCACCGCATTGAGCTTGAGGCACTGGGCGCAAAAAAACCGCTGTTAACCAAAAAACTGCCGACAATTTCCCTGAAGGAATTGCATGAGCTGTATTTTAAAGAAATCGGTGAGGATACCCGTGAAGAAAAAGATCCGACTCCGGCAGAGGAACGGTTTATTTGTGAGTACTCTGCCAAACACTGGAAAAGTGACGCGGTATATGTAACTGAATTCCCCGCCAAGTATATGAAGTTCTATCACTATCAAAGCGAAAAAAATCCTGAGGTAGCTGAACGCGCTGATTTGCTGTTTCGGGGAGTTGAAATTGTAACCCTGAGCCGACGTGAGCACCGCTATGAGAAGATAATTGCCCAGTTGAAAGCGATGGGCGGTAGTCCTGACCATCCCGGATACAAATATTTTCTGCAGGCATTTCAGTATGGCATGCCCAGCGAGGGGGGATTCGGTATGGGACTTGAGCGGTTAACCGCTCAAATGATTGGCTTTAAGAATGCCAAGGAAGCAACGCTGTTTCCGCGAGACACCAAGAGACTGGTGCCTTAAGGTTTAGTGAATACAAACGGGAACAGGTTAAATTGCTGATTGTACGCGTATCTTTGTTCATGAGAAAGGCAGTTGGTGGTATTATGCTGTAATGCAATGTCGTGAATGCGATCAATCAGGTAGGTATTGGGATCATCAAAGCAGTACGCTGAACCTGATTCCAACCCAACCCAAATTCCCTTGGGCTTCATGACATCAAGAATATGCGGTATTGCGACAGTCGTGTCGGTCCAACCGAGTACGCATGATGTCATAACGACATCGAATCGGTTACTCCATTCACTGGGAAGAAATTCAGCCGGCATCCCGGTGTATAAATCGATTCCTGCATTGAGTATGGCTTTAGCATCAGTAGGATCAGTAAGCACATTAGTTGCCGTGATGTGATGATGGTGATGAGTAGTGTCTTGTATGGTAAGCGCCGCTTTGCCAATACCAGTGCCTACTTCCAGTATTTCATAGTCGTTGCTTGACACCAACTCAGGCTTCACCGCCAGTGCCAAGTGGGCAATTTTTGCGCGATCTTGCACATATGCCTGCGGTCGTCCTTTTCGTGCATTCAGTACTCGCAGTAGTGCTTCTCGTTGAGTCAGGAATAGTTGATATCCGGATTGATCTGAGAATGCACTCACGGGTTGCCACAAATCGTGACGCGTTGGTTCAATGAGTTCGTGAAGCATAGTCTCATAGTATAATCCTTGAGTCAAATGATGTGAGTAAGAAAGCGCAGTGCTTCCAGATTGGTTTCGTCAGTGGTGGTAACACGTGCTTCGCGTATAGTGAGCCATTTGTTGGTATAAAACTCTTTTTTTAACTCTGGATGATCAGTATTAATCTGGTTTTTGCGCACTGGAACAAAGTACCAAATATGATAGTGCTCTCTGCAGGTAAATTTTGTGGATGGAGGTATAGTAATGTGGTTGATTAGCGATGGTCCGATCAGATCATCATTAGTCAGTTGCAAGCCAACTTCCTCATACAGTTCACGCAGAGCGGCCTGCAAAGGAAGTTCGCCTTTATCAATATGACCACCATTAAACAGCCATTTGTCTGCTTTTTTATGGTGACCCATAAACACCTCTTTGGTCATAGGATCAAAGATGCCCATGTACGTACAAAAGTGCGAAACAGGATTTTCATCGCGGGTAACATCACCCTTTTGGGCTCGATTGAGAAAGGCAGGGTACTGATGACTGTGAGAAAAGAATTTCGTTAGTATTGTTTCAATATCCACTATCGTATTATATATGACTTGACAGCAATACTAGTGTACTAGTATAATAGGAAGCTATGAAAGCAAAAAATAATCGTGATTTAGCAACGTTAATTGACGTTCTACTGAAGTTGAAAACGGAAAAAGCCTTGGAAGATTTCTTAATTGGTATATTGACGCCCAAAGAAATTTTTGAGCTATCGCGACGACTTGAGATTGTTCGTTTGCTTAAGACGGGTATCCAACACCAGGCTATTGCTAAAAAATTAGGCGTTGGCGTTGCCACTGTTACTCGTGGATCGCGTGAATTACAACGTGGTCACTTCTGGTGGGTTTCCACCAAATAACTCGACACCCATCAATTCATTCAATTCTCATATTACTAATTTATGTATTTATATGAATAAAGAAGCAGTTGGTTTACATTTAGATGGCGTGACCTCGGTACGGCCATTTAGGGATTATTACGAGCAGCGTAACGGCACAGTTGCCCAGTATCTTGCACGTTATTTAAATTTGCCGTACCAGGATAGTACAGAGCCTACAGTTGGGCTTGACCGCCTATATACCGTGCCGGCAAAGACATTACTCAAAAGTCGAGCTCATGCAATGGGTATAGAAACAGAGGGGGATTTTTATGGAGCTGCGGTTGAACACCTGGGACATGTTGGAAAGGCAATTCTGCACCCAACGATTTCTGAGTATATACCATCATTTTATTCGCCTTTGTTTGCGCGTGAAGTTCACCCTTTTGTGTTGCCCGGATTATCGGCGTTTTCGAGGGAGGATGCTCTGGAAAGCTTTTTACGTCTTAAGAAAGCATCCCCATCAGACTATATACGGTTTAAAGCACCAAATGAATCCGATGGTCATGGGCAATATGCAATCGCAACGTTACCTGAAGCAAGAAAATTTTTGAACGCGCTGGATAACTCATTGGTGCAAGAGCAAGGATTGGTACTTGAGCTGGGGGTACAACATCCATCAACCATTTCTGCCGGATTTGCTCAGATCGGAACTGATCGTTTTAGTTTTATTGCTGATCAAAAGAATGACAGAGGAGAGGATGGAAGAGACCGGTACGCAGGGTGCAACGTAGCCGTAGTCAGAGGATCCCTTTTCGATTTATACCGAGCCATACCATTAGACACCGTTCACCAGAAGGCGCTTGAATCGTGCGCGCAGCTATATGAAAAATACTCGCAGTTCGATCCCATTGCATCACGACTCAGCTTTGATTATGTATATGGTCATACTGATATGGGTGATGAGGTGGGTGGAGTAACCGATATTACGGCACGCTTGGGAGGCACCTGCCCGGCACTGGTTTTGGCAGCGGAAGCACTCCACGATACGTCAAAACAAAGCGTTGCGCAGGCAGAAGTAACCCTCAATTACGAGCCGGAGGTACTGCTTCCTGAAGAGCAGGGCGCAATCAATTTTATTGATGAACCGACGCTACGTCTATCAGCACGTTTACACCACGTGCTATGAAACGGATAGGTGTCATCGGGGGCGTGCACGGCGATGAACCATTAGGTGTTGCAGTTGCTCGAGAGGTTGGTGGCATACAAGCCAACCCTCGGGCAATGAGGCACAAGGTACGGTTTACTGAAACGGACTTAAATAGAAGTTTTTTAGTGCAAATACCCATAAGCTATGAGGAGCGTTTGGCAACAAGGCTTGAAAGAGTGATTCGACGGGGTCATTATGATTGTATCGTTGACCTTCATACGACACGCGCTCATAACTCAACGTGTGCCATAGTTACCACAGAACCAAATGCCGTTCACCGGCATATCATGCATCATATGGGATTAAAAAAAATAGTTATCATGCCACCCAGTCATGCCTTAATAAGCGTAAAACCCGACGTCTCATTGGCGCTTGAGATATCCCATGGTGACCGCACATACACTAAGTCATATTTGGTCAACCGGTTACGTACTCTTACCATACCCAGTAGTAGGAACACCAATCGAGAAACAATAGAGATATATCGTTGTGTACAACATGTTCATAAGAAGACCATACAACGGTTGCGTATTCCTCTCAGGTCATTTAAAAACTTTGTTCAGCTATCCGTACCGCAAAAAAAGAAATTAGGGTTACATAGCGATACTGATTATTACCCTTTATTTACCAAGGGCGTGACTATTGCCGATGGGGCATTTACGCTGTTGGCTGCGGAAAAAAAGGGATCATAATCGTCACGCAGTGGGTCGTGGGGAAGTACCAGATCATGCCAGCGTTTCCAAGCCACTGTTTTGTTATACGTTCGGTGAAGGGGTTGTACGTCCCATTCTGATGGCGCCAGTTTGAGACTCAGTGCAACACGATAGCTATGAGGTACCTGCAGGGGTTCCCAATCAAATCCCGATTCATGTAACCCATAAGTAACGCCGGGTAATTCTTCCTTATGGTAGGGGAATACCCGTATTTCTCCATCAGGCTTCATGACCCGCATCATTTCAAGGAGTGAGCGGTACCAATATTTCCGTTGAATGTGTTGTATGCAATGGGTAGACATAACCAGATCAAAGGCATTGTCATCAAACGGAATCTCAATAATAGTTCCTGGTCTGACGATATGTGCTTTATTGACTCGATCAAAATAGTTTGAATGAGGTGGTTGTACCTGCGGAAATAAGGGGTCCAGAGCGTACACCGTTGCGCCAGGGAATCGGTCATCAGGCGTTTCAAATTTGTCACCACTACCCACATCAAGTATTTTTTTACCTGCCCAGAATTCTGCAAGGTCTGCCGGAGGGAGGCTCAGTATTGAGGCGCAGTGATTCCAGCTGCGGCACGTAGTGGGAATTAATTTTTCTTCGATATGTCTCCGCGCAGCTTGTATTCTGCTTTCGGTGTCATCGTGTGACACGACAAAAATCTCGCTTTCTTTTTCTTTGATCATAGGTACTCTCTAGTATAATCCCCCTGTCTACTCAGGCTGGAACCAGCCTATAACTTTTGATATAATTTGGCCTTCATGGCACCAAAAATACAGAAAAAAGGCTTCAGATGGATCCGTAGACATCCTTGGATAGTAGTGCTTACCTTTGTGAGTTTGGCTTTGGTATTGGGCATAGTGAGTTTTGTGGTACGATCGAAGCCAGAGCCGGCGCCGGAGGAGTCTTCCGTGGCAAAGCAGGTATCGGTCTATCATATCGGCAGCTTGCCCTACGCCAGTGTGCAGGCAAAAATAGAAAAAACCGGTGTTATTACTATACTGTCACAAAGTTCTGGAGTAGTAAGTTCCGTGCAGGTAAAACCGGGTGAGGAAGTCAGTAAAGGCACACAAGTAGTGTCATTATCGACTAATTATCAGGGCGGTAACGCTTTATCGGTGCAGCGTCAGATGGCGCAAGTTCAATACCAGAATATTGAGGAAACCTATCCGATTCAGAAAGACTTACTCGAAAAACAACGTGATATGGCGGAACAAACCGATGAAAATAGCGAAGAACTGCGGGAGATAACCGAGCAGTCGTTGGATGAAACAAAGAATAGCTTGAATATTAATAATGACATTCTTTCTATCTTGCAGAAAAACCTTAATGAATATCAGTCTACCCATAGCGCCACCACTGATAACTCATCGCAGATATTGGCAACAAAACAGCTCATAGCACAATACCAGTCTTCAACGAATCAACTGAACCAGGCTCTGCGTAGTTCAGAGTACCAGGCTGACGATGATAATCCTCCGGCTGAGCTTTCAGAGACACAGCGTGAGGTGATGCTCCGTCAACTTGACCTGCAGGAAAAATCACTTGAACTTTCCCGTGAAGTAAGCAAACTACAGTTACGCCTAGCCTCCATAAATGAAGGACTCATGTATCCGGTCGCTCCCTTTTCAGGAAGAGTAGAGCGTGTATTAGTACATGAAGGCCAGGCAGTCAATCCTGGAACTCCGTTATTGGTATTGCACAGCGAGGTATTGTCCGCTCGGGCTATTGCACTGGTGCCGCAAACTATGGCACGCAGTATCTCACTGCTTGAGCCCAGCATGGTGACGATCGGCGCAGAAACGGTCCCACTCTACCCTGAATACGTGGCAAGCGAGCCCACTGATGGCCAGCTGTTTGCGGTGAGTTTTATTATTCCCGACACCATAAAAGCAAAGATAGCTCAGGGCAGCTACATTGCCATTAAGCTTCCCATCGGCGAGTATCAGACGGGCAGTGCTCTACCGTTTATTCCTCTGGACGCGGTCTATCAGTCAGAAAACGAATCCTATATCTTTATTGTGCAAAAGGGGCAAGCGCGGACGCGAAAAATTGATATAGGCACCGTATATGGGAGCATGGTCACCGTATGGAATGGGCTGCGGCAGGGAGACCGGGTAATCATAGACCGCACGGTTGTTAACGGTGATACAGTTGTTATTGCTCAGTAAGCCTCATGAATAATGAATATCGCAGCTATCTGAATCGTCTGCGCTTTCCCAAAAAATTGTTTGAAACTCTGCAGGCGCAGTACTTACTTAATTTTCGTATCGTTATTCTGTTTATTATTGCCATCCTTTCGATTGGATTGGTGAGTTTTTTGAATTTACCCCGCAGACTCAATCCTGAAGTCAAGATACCCATTGTGGTTGTTTCCACCCTTATTCCGGGATCAAGTCCTAAGGATGTTGAATCATTAATAACCGTACCGCTTGAAGACAAACTAAAAGGCGTACAGGGTTTGGACACGATCACATCGGTTTCACGTGACAGTGTATCCATTATCACCATGCAGTTTTTTTCTACCGTTGATATTGAAAAGGCAAAAGATGATGTCCAATCAAGCGTTGATGCCGTGGCCGACCTTCCTACGGAAGCAGAGACGCCGAATGTTGTAACGGTTGACTTTGAAGATACGCCGGTATGGACCTTCATGCTTACTGGCAAGCAGACTGATACGGCCAGCCTTATGCGTATCTCAAACCGTTTGAAAGATGTCATGGAAGACATTCCTTCGGTAGATCGGGTACAATTAGCGGGCTATGCGCAAGAGGAGGTACAGGTCCTCTTTTCTCCGGAAAAAATACAGGAATACGGCATTAATCCCATAAGCTTGAGTCAGCTTATTCAAAAAGCTGCAGCAGCCTATCCGGCCGGCATTACCAAAAATGATCGCTATACTTTTTCGCTCACGCTTAATGCACAGGTGGCACAAACCATTGAATCATTGCGTCACTTACGAATTACAACCCATAATCAAACGGTTCAGTTGGGAGATATTGCTACCGTCGTTGAACGGACAAAACCGGACTTAGTTAGTTCCTATTACGCAACGGCGCAGGATTCGGCAGAGCGTGCCGTGCGCTTCTCCGTCTATAAAACCAGCTCGTCTAATATTGACAGTACCGCGCGCACGGTTGAAGAGCGCGTCAGGGATGAGCTTAAACCACATGAGGAATCAATTCGATTGGTAACTGTTAGCAATACCGCCAATGATATCGAGGAACAGTTTAGCGACCTGTTAAGAGAATTTCGATCAACCATTATTTTAGTGTTTATTTGTTTGTTGGTTTTTTTGGGTTTGCGTCAGGCAATTATTTCTTCATTTACGGTGCCGCTTACTTTTTTGTCAGCATTTGCGTTCATGTGGGTATTTGGGTTATCGATGAATTTTTTGACTATGTTTGCGTTCCTCATTGCATTGGGATTATTAATTGACGACACCATTGTTATCGTTTCGGCAACGACCACGTATTACCAAAGCGGCAAGTTTACGCCAGCCCAAACAGGTTTATTAGTGTGGCGTGATTTCATTGTACCTATCTGGTCTACCACCATCACAACGATATGGTCGTTTGTGCCGCTGCTTTTGGCAACCGGTATCATTGGTGAGTTTATAAAGTCGATCCCGATTGTGGTGACGGTAACGATGATTTCATCGACTACTATTGCGGTACTCATTACCCTGCCTCTCATGTTGGTTTTGCTGAAACCGCAGGTTCCCCGGAGAGTCGTTATAGCACTGCAAGTGGTATGTTTTGCGCTGTTGGTGTTTGGCTTAGGATTTTTGTTGCCAAAAAATATAGTCACGGTATTTACGATTGTTAGCTTTGTATTGGCGGTTGCAAGCATTTATTTCCTTCGTGCGGCACTGGTCAAGCCGATACAGGCTTGGTACAGAAAAAAAACAAAGATACAAAAAGTGACCCATCGGGTACTGGACGCATCAGACAAAGGATTAATTAATCTGAATGCTTTGGGTGAGCGGTATCGAAGAATAATGCTATCTATCCTTCAATCAAAGCGAGCTAGAGTTTTTGTCGTGGTCGGGATTGTGATCTATTCCATCGCATCGTATCTCTTGATTCCGTTGGGATTTATAAAGAATGAATTCTTTCCTAAAACTGACTATGAGTTGATTTACGTTAATCTTGATTTACCGGCGGGCACTACCACTAATGCCGTGTTATCAGAATCAAAGAAGTTATTTGATGATTTGCGCAAAACTTCTGAAACAGAATTTACGACACTCGATTTGGGTAATACGATTGATGTAAATACCGGTGGGTATGGTGACCAAAAGAGCTCTGCGTTGTTTACTATTCGGCTTCCCAAAAAAGAGCAACGCTCAAAGGAATCATTTGAAATAGCGGAGCAGCTACGCAATGAGTATAAGCAGTACACGGCGGGAACGCTTTCAGTGGTAGAGGTAAGCGGGGGTCCGCCAGTCGGCGCTGATATACAAATGAGCCTGCTGGGAGAAGATTTGCATAAGCTTGATGGTTATGCTGATAAGCTTATATCCTATCTGGAAAAACAGCCGGGCGTTACGAACATTTCAAAGTCACTGAAGCCGGGAACCAGTCAGTTAGTATTTGTGCCGGACGAAGATAGGTTGGCATCGTATGGATTGACGAATGACTCGGTAGGATTATGGATGCGTTTATTTGCCAGTGGATTTACCCTTGACACGTTGCGTTTTGAAAATGAAACACAAAAAGAGGACATTGTCTTCCGTTTTTCGTCATCATTACCGAGTCCTGATGATATCGGAAGAATCATGATCCCGACCTCATCCAGCGAATCAGTACCGCTGTTGGCTCTAGGGTCAATTAAAACCCAGGCAAACCCCACCTCTATTACCCGTGAAGAGGGATTGCGCACCGTATCGGTGAGTGCATCGGTAAAAGCAGGCTATGTGATTCCCGAGATTAATGCCGGATTAGAGACCTATGCCGATAGCCTCAATATGCCCTCACCCTATCATTGGAAAACGGGCGGCGCTAATGAGGAAAATCAAAGATCAGTTATATCGATTCTGCAGGCAATGGGTGTGGCGTTTATATTGATTTTGGTCACGATGGTCCTACAGTTTAGTTCGTTCCGCCAGGCATTGATTGTCTTATTGGTTATTCCGTTGGCCGTGTCCAGTGTGTTTTTTATATTTGCCATAACGCGAACACCTTTATCGTTTCCCGCACTGATCGGTGTATTATCGCTCTTTGGTATTGTCGTTACCAACTCCATGTTTATTGTTGATAAGATCAATCTTAATTTGAAAGAAGGCATGAATTTTAATGATGCTATTGCTGATGCTGGCGCAAGCCGTCTTGAGCCGATTGTCCTGACTAAGCTAACGACGATATTTGGATTGTTACCTATAACTCTTGCAGATCCATTCTGGAGGGGATTGGGTGGAGCCATCATTGCCGGCGTATCAGTATCAAGTATTATCATGCTGTTTTTTATTCCGGTTGTGTATTACGCATGGATGAAACCCGAAGGTCCATTGAGAAAAAGTGAAAAAAAAGCCATACTGTACTGAGTATGTCTCCCAAAAAAGTTTCAAAAGGGTATTCTCCGTTTCTGCTTGGTGTTACGATTCTAACAGGAGTAGTCATGGTGTATGGGTTGATCCGCGTCGGTGACATTACCCTTTCTGTGCCTCGATTAACAGTGCCTAAATTTGCGAAGCCAACGCCTCCTCCGCCAAAGCAGGTACTGGAGACCAAACCGTTTGGTATTACCACCAACTTTCCGCGCCTGAATAACAAAGACCATATCAGCGGTCGACGTAATGCTCAATATATGATCGTGACCTACATTGATTATGATTGTGAGCAATGCAGAGATGCGTATCAGTTTTTACAACAGTTTTTGACAGAGCGTAAGGGCGATACTGCACTCGTTGTTCGTCATTTCCCCCTTGATGCGAACCCTCAGGCTCGTGCAAAAGCAGTCGTGGCAGAATGCATTGCGCAACGTGAGGGGGAAAAAGCATTCTGGGCATATACCGATACCCTACTTACCTCTGATCCGGGTGATGACATAATGGGGGAGGAATGCACCGAAAGTCGTGATATTGCGCGACGACTCCAGGCTGACAATCAATCTGCTTCACGATTCGGCATTGGAGGATTACCAGCTCTGTATTTGATTAATACCAAAACGAATAAAGCGCTCTTTGCCGTTGGCGTGATTCAGGTAAAACAGTTACAGGAGTTGGTAGGACAAACCAAATGAACTATACACCGCTCCCTCCATCATTATCAGCGCCTCACCGAGCAATGATATCCCCTGTGGGTCCAGGCAAAGAAGCTGAACCGGTGCGGACTGCTGTTGCCGAAACAAGTAGGGGATCGGCAGCAGAAATTGAACCAGTACAGAAACCAGAAACCGAGCAATACCTAGAACAGGTTTCGGATGATATACCACTGTCAGAAGATGAGAAAAAATTAGGAGCGAGCCATCCTCCGGCGCAGGGCACCTTGATTGTTGATGGACGCATGATCCATCTCCCCATTTCGTTAGAAGAGGTTGATGACGGTCTACATAAGCCGCTGAGCTCTGGTAAGCGATGGATGGCTATGATGGTGCGTTATATTCTGGACAAACTGCATTTGGTTATACGAAATGTGGGAGGGCATATGGGTGTAATACGCGCGCGTTAATGGTACGCAAACTATTGTTCTTCAGTTTGGTGTTATCTGTCACCAGCGGCATACTATTACTGGCTCCCCCTCATAATCCCGTCATTATTTGGATCGGTATCAGTTTTGTGGCGTTGAGTGTGGCTGCCTTTGTTGGGTTGTTTGCTCCGTATCGGTATCAGGTCTATCTTGGTGCGGGAACACTGTTTTGCCTGTACCTTCAGTGGCAGCGCATTATGTCGTTTGAATTGGTGGGATACGCCCTGTTGGGTATCCTGATCAGTGAGGTAATCTATCAGGTGTTGCGTAAGTTGTGGTAAAATAAAATACAGCCTTATGATGCGCACCCTGCTCGCCTCACGGCGTTTCTATGAAATATTGATTCCGTGTATTGTGTGGCTTCTGATAACACTCCCTCTATGGCTATCTCCGTTTTCACCTGAAACCGTTGCCTATATCATCATTGCCTTTAATGTTTTTTACTTTTACAAAACGATCAAAACCGTATGGTATGCATCACTATCGTACCTGCGCATTAAAACGGCAAACTCACTTGACTGGATGAAGAAAGTTGAAGCGGAGGGAATCACCGATACGTATACACATTATATTATGATTGCCAACTACAAAGAATCATACCGAAAATTAACGAAAACATTGGACGCGATTGCTGAACAAACCCTGCCCAGCAAACGAGTTCATATTGTGTTGGCGATGGAAGACGCCGAAGGATTGACCGCACGTACCCGTGCACAGCGAGTGATACAAGACTACCAGCGTCGCTTTGCTTCGGTACAGGCAACTTATCATGTCTTGGCTCCCGGCGAGGTACGGGGCAAGGCCAGTAACGAGAATTACTGTGCTCGCATTATTGCTGCTCAAGCCAAAGCTCAAGGCCTTGATTTTCAGAAAGTAATTGTAACTACCAGCGACGCTGACAGTCTGTTTGACCGGCAGTATTTAGCGTACCTGACCCATGCTTATCATACTGACCCTTCTCGCATCTACCACTTTTATTGGTCACCATTGCTGTTGTACTCCAACTATTGGAATCTTAATTTTTTTATACGCATTCAGACCACTATTTCTTCCATTTTGCGCTTAGGCTTTTTGTCAGAGGAACAAAATCTCATTCAAATTTCGACCTACAGTATGAGTTTATGGTTGCTTGAG
>JANLHK010000054.1 GCA_024653645.1 Candidatus Roizmanbacteria bacterium
GCTCAAAACAATACGGCCCGATTTAATGCACTCGTAACCAAAGGCCAGGCGGCGGCGGTACTGTTGGGTGCGACCACCATTGGCCTTATCCTGCTCATTGCGCGTCCGCTTATCGAAACCGTATTAGTAGCAGGCGCGTTCAGCAGTGAAAATGGACGGGCAGTTCTGACTCTGTTGCCCTGGTTTGTTCCCGCAGCCTTAGGATGGGCGCTGTTTGAAGTTTCCGCCGCGCCATTTCTTGCACTGCGCAAACAACACATTGTAGCCTATGTAACTGGACTCAGTTTTGTGTGTTCAGTCGTCTCTACATTCATTCTTAAGCCTCAATTGGGTATATTGAGTGCTCCCATTGCTGTCGGCCTCTTGGTGGGGGTAAACACCCTGGTCCTGAGCAGTATTTGGTACTTGTTTAGGCAGCAATTGCTTAAAACGACAAGATCATGAAAAAGAGCAGTATGGCTCTACTAGCGGTATTGCTTACCCTATCAGCTTTTTTTCGATTCTACCGGCTGTTTCAGCTCATGCCGTTTACTATTGATGAGGAATATGTATCTCAACTTGCCTGGACCATAAAACAAGACTTTCATATTATCTGGATTGGCGTGAGCGCTGGTAGCACCAATTATTATCTGGGCCCAGGATACATATATCTTACTACCGTACTCTACCACATCTCTCAAGGCAACCCCATCGTATTGGGTATTTTTAGCTCACTACTGGGTATTGCCACTACCCTTATATTGTTTTGGTTTACTAAATCAATCAGCAACGAGAAAGTAGCACAGGCTGCAGCGTTGGTATATGCGGCTAACACGTATATAGCTTTGTATGACCGGCGCTATTGGCCTCCGCCACTGGGACTGATGGGGCTCTTGATACTCTGGACCATTATTGCAGCGTATAAGAAACCCACATGGTATATCGCCACTGCTGCTTTAATCGGTTTCTCATTGCACCTGCATTTATCACTGTTGCTGTTTGTGCCCTTCTTCCTGGTTGCTCTGTATACGACCCTGCGTCAAAAAAAAATAACATGGCACATAACCCTGGGAATGATAGGCGCCTACCTTGCCATTACCTCACCATTGCTGGTTTATGATGTGCTGCACAACGCCGATAATCTGAAGGCTCCATTTGCACTCGTAACGTCACAGGGAGGGTCGCTGCTGCCGTCATTAAAGACCCATATTATGCTTGCATTTGGCGTACTAACAAAGCTATGGAGTAGTACAGTATCCATGAACAGCTTTGACTCACTCATCTACCTGTTTTTGTCTCTTATGGCACTGGTCTTGATGTTTCGCACACCCCAATACCGTTCGATAAGATACGTGGGGTTTGTCATTATTGCGTATCTCTGTGTATTTATCCTATACCCCGGCCGTATTCAGGAATATTATCTTGCCGGGATACTGCCGTTTATGTGTATTGCTATTGGGTTGCTCTTTACGACCATGCCAAAGGTGGCAAGAGTGCTCCTGGTAGGAGCGTATATCACTATACAAGCGTTATCGCTTTATACTGTTATAGAGCCCCAATCTTTACAGGCTAAACTCAAGCTGATTCATGAGGTACAACAGGTTACTCACAAAGACCCTATAACCGTTACCACCAAAGAGGATTACCGGCTCAACGGAGGGTGGCATTTCTTGTTTATGACACAAGGGACACTGGTGGTAGAGGGAAGTGCGCAGCCGTTATTTGGGTGGATTTATCAGCAATATGAGCCCCGAACTCCCAAAGCAAAACACCAGGTTGTTATAGAATATACGGATACCGGTTTCCACTATACCTTATGACGTACCGAATAACTGCACTCGTACCAGCAAAAAATGAGGAGCAAAACATTGATCGATGTATTAAAAGCCTTATTGATTGGTGCGATCGGGTAGTGCTCATTGACATGGGAAGCACTGACCGTACAGCCTCCATAGCACAAAAATTGGGGGCAACGGTGGTGGCATGGCACAAAGATATCGATAAGCCGTTTATCGCCATTCAAAAGGCCATAAATGCCCAGGCGAGCAACACCAAAACCGAATGGGTACTGCGCATTGATGCCGATGAGGTAGTCACAGAACCATTACAAAAAGAAATTGCCCTCATTTTACAGCAGGGCAAGGATGCTCCGTATAAGGCATATGGTGTGCCACGCAGTCAATATTTTTGGGGAGGATTTCTTAAAGGCGGGGACTGGGCCTTTGACCGTCTGGTCCGGCTGTACCAACCATCCATCGCCTACTACAGTGAAACCTCTGAGGTGCATGAACAACTCACCGTAAGGGGCAACATTGGGTATCTTAAACATCCACTACTTCATTATTCACATCCCACCTTACGCGTTGCCGTACAAAAATTTAACCACTACACTGACATCGAAGCTCAAACTGTTTCTGTTTCAACCATGCGCGCAGTCTGGAATATGCTGGCATTACCACCCTATATTTTTTTGCGTTGGATACTGTGGCACCATGGCTGGCGTGACGGGCTGCGGGGAATAGTGGCAGGGGCATTACGCGCCTGGTACGAGTTTATGGTGTGGTCGAAGTATCTTGGGCACCTCTATGCCAAACAATCACATAAAAAATAATATCGCGTACCAAGATCACAATACGAAACACCAGTGAGATAGCAATAGCATGAACCACTGGGACTCCCACGCTGGCAAGCAAATATCCCATCACGCCCTCACGTATCCCAATGCCCGATGGAAAGGGAAGGGCCAGAAGCCCAATGACCCAAGCTACAATGTAGGCACTTCCGGTATAAAAAAGCCGTTCTGGCGATAGTTGTGGATAGGCGGCATGCATAAATGCGCTAAATGCCGCCGCTGTCAGTACCCATGATGCAATTCCGGTAATGAGCATAGAACTACGAGAGGACAGGGAAAGAGGAACAAACTTCATGGTAAAACGGGGAAGTAATTTTTTCCATAACGCATTTACCCCATTAATCCAAAAATTAATTGATGCAAATCCGATCCCCACCACTATAAGGGCTACCAGTTGTAGGGGAAAGGGGAGAAAAAAAATACCAAACAGCATGCCCGTTACTACCACGGAAGTCATAAACACGGCAGTGAGTTTCGATAATGTTTTCACTGATACCTTAAGCGACTGTGATAAGGATAGCGCCAGGTTTGCATGACTCCACACGCCGCCGGGAATATAGTTCAGGAGGTTACTTTGTGCACGCTGCCGGAACAGCATCCAAAAGGGAACCGTGATTCCATTGGCTCGTAGAATAGTTTGAAATTGAACGGTACTGATAAATACCACCAATGATGTGAGCAAAAGAGAGAGCAGTACATAGCCCATGTTAAGGTTATTGAGCACCATACGAATTTCTTGCAGGTTGCGAATAATAAACAGGGTAATAAACCCAAACGCAGCAAAAAAACAAATACGCTGAAACAAAACCACGTACTTATTACTCATGACCTGTATGGAGCATGCCTACAACTGACTGCGCCAAGCTGCTCCACGTTACTTGTTTTGATACCGTCTGTATTGCCCGCGTATAACTCCGTTTATGCTTAAAGAAATCAATAATGGCCTCAGATAGTTGTGCGGGATTATTGCTAGGTACCATGGTACCTACCGCACCAAGCGCAAACAGGTCCGGCATGTCACCTACTCGAGTAGCAATAATGGGTACATTGTAACGCAGCGCCAATTTCGTTGATGCCGTTCCGGTTGCTGTCAGGTAAGGAAAGACCGCCACATCTGCTGCTGCCATATACCACGGCACTTCCACGTCGGGAATAAAGGCATTGTGGATGATAACCGTATCCTCTATGCCCAGTTCCTTAATGGTATCCCGATATACTTGCTCACTGCCCCAAAAATCACCCGCAATAAGCAGCTGAACTGATGGCATGGTTTTGTGCACCAATACCAGAGCCTGGAGCAATACGTCAAGGCCTTTGTAAGGCCTCACAATACCAAAAAATAATAATACTGGTGAAGACACTTTCAGTTTTTGCTGAGCGCGCTGCTTGGTAGGTGCAGCTCCACCCTGTTGCGATATGGGGTGCAGATGCATAACCGTTTCCTTGTGGGGAAACAAACGCTGCAGGTCCTGCTGCATGGTTGAGGCGTGAGTGATATATCCATGGCCGAGCCACAATACCATGTATGATAATACCCACTTCCACCATGATGCTTCGTGGTCAGTAATGTTGTGCACAATGATTACAATTTTTGTTTGCGTGGTAAGTCGTACTAATACCAGCACGACCATATAGGGAAGGGCCCAAAAAAACGTCCACCATTGCACCAACAGGATACTGGGATCTATCGCTTTAATCCGCAGCCACGTACGTATCCATGAAACTGGCGATAGCCAATCCAAAAGCGGCAGCTCCGGTACAATAGGAGGGAGATTAAGCGATGCGGTAACAGACCCTTGGTACCATTTTTTTGGATAGGGACGGGAAAAGGAAATAACCTTAAGCGGCACATCTGCCTGCTTAAGCGCAGCGGCCAAATAATGCGTGTATTCAACAATACCACCCTGAAACCGAGGATGAGTAGGGCCCAGCAAAATCATCATACGTAGGCACGACGAATATGTAATAGGGCAACCAATGCATCAAGAAATTCACGCGGGGTTGCGTTTGATAATCCCTTTTTTCTATCGACAAAGTGTGATGGAATTTCAGTAAACATATACCCTTGTTTATATAATATATAGGCACTTTCAGAAAGCATAACAAATCCTGCGCTCACCATGCGCCGGCGCAGCAATACTGATACAGCCTCACGTGAATAACAACGAAAACCGTTGGTCGCGTCATGCAAGGGAAGACGGAGTACTAACCGTATAAGTCTGTTTGCACCCGCACTGAGTATCTTTCGAGTCAACGGCCATCCTTCGATACGACTTCCCGCAATATACCGAGAACCAATGGCAATGGTTTTGTCGCGAGACGCTGCCACCAGAGCCGGTAATTCATGAGGGTCATGCGAATAATCAGCATCCATTTCAATAATACGGGTATAGCGAGTGTGCTTATACACCTCCCGCATGGCATGCCATACCGCAGAACCTCGGCCGTTCTTGCTACTGCGCTGCAAGAGTGTTACATGGCTTGACCTAAAACGTTTTACGTGCGTACTGGTCCCATCAGGTGAGTTATCATCAACTACCCATATATGACAACCCGGCAAGCTCGCCAGAACATCACGAACGGTTTTCACAATGGTCTTGCGTTCATTGTAAGTTGGAATGATCACCGCGCAATTAGAATAGTTTTTTTTGTTTAATGTAGTCATGCAGTGCAGTGATAATATAGTCAAGGTCCGCTTTGGTCAACTTCTGATGGCAGCCAATATAGAAGCCATTATGGTTTAGGTTGGTACTCACTGGATAATCTTTAGGGTTAATATGCATAAACCGATATACCGGCTGATTAATAAGCGGTAATAAATATCGTGTTTCTATCCCTCGTCGCTCCAAAAATAGAAGCAGATCGTTACGTTT
>JANLHK010000055.1 GCA_024653645.1 Candidatus Roizmanbacteria bacterium
AAAATACTTTTACCATGTTCCTGTAGATATAATACTACCGACATGAGACTCTCCATACAAGCCGCCCTGCTGACCATCTTTTTTAGTAGAGAATACAAAGTCGACACTACACAGTTTGTTTTTCAAATCGGTATTGTGAGAGGGTAACGATACAACAAATATCCAGTCATCCCGTCCATTAAGTTCTATGGACGAGCTGAGCGACACATCAATAAGATTACCCTGATACGCTATTTCATTGGTTCGATATACCCGAAGGGCAAGGGCATTACACAACCCATCGTCGCCATTTTTTTTATGAGCAGTTAAACGATATGGTAGTGATGCGCTACTACTATCCTGTGTCACTCTGATTGCCCCCACATCAAATCCTTCTGGGAGGAGTCCCTCTGTCTGCAGTAGTGTAATCATACGCATGCCGTCCACCGTTTTGGTGGATGATAGAGAAATCGACATCATGGAGATACGATTCCCAGGAACTATAACCTGATCGGAGATATCGGCATCGGTAAATTCACTCATCCGAAACCATATTCCCATTACTATGGTAAGCACTAAGATAATATGTATGCGGGCTCTAACCATGCATAAACTGGATAAGCTTATCGAGTACGAGTAATATCGTAGGCGCAATTATGAGTGCCATAAAACCAGCGGGGGACTGGGCGAAATGCACAAAATATCCCAACTTGGGCACAACCAGTACAACCTTACCAAATACATCTTTCTGTGTTGGAACTCCTTCATCTTCAATGCGGTTTGCATCTCCTTTAGTGACATATGAAATGCTATTATTCTCCTCAATAATCGTTTGGATTCTATGGGTAACGACACGGTTTCCTTCCCCGGTAAAGGTAATAACATCTCTTTTTTGGTATCGTTCTTGAGGATGAATAACTATAATGTCTCCTGTCATAATGGACGGCTCCATTGATCCCGATTGCACTACAAATGACCGGTATCCGCCAAACACTGAACGGTTTACCAACACGGTAATACCAGCCATACCCAGTGCAATAACCAAAATTACCCAGGTAAGCGTATCAAAAACAACGGCAACAGCAGAGTACGATTTTCGTAGTCGTGTCATGGTGATGAAAAGGGAGTAAGGCTTATGTGAGCCTTACTCCCTGTAGTATTACTACCAGCTTTTATCAGTTTGTTGGCGTAGGACCGTTATTAGTAACCTGAATCAAACGGAAATCAGCGTCAAAGGTAACGCTGTCGCTTTGTACCTCATTCCCATAGTCGTCAGCCCCAGCCGCCCAATTAAGCCCAACCTCAACGGTTTGATTAGGTTGCAATATAATAGGGGTGAGCCCATTCCATGCCGTTCCTATTGCTGCCTGTTGGTTAGTTGCCAGCGTTGATGAAACTGCGTTTACACCGTCTAAGGCAACATTAAGAGTAATGACATTGCCCAACTCACCTTGCGTAGTGCTTGCACAATCAGGCTCAGCCTCTATTTCAGGATCATTACATCCATTTTCCTTATTATCAACATTTTGTAACCTAAGAAATAGTCTTCCGGGAAGAGATCCGGTATTTTTTACCGTCCACGTTTTGCTACCGCTTATCTCTCCATCCGCACCGGCATTATCAATAACGAATGGGTCAGCCGCTTGCCCTCCGTTTTCTGCGACGTTCAAATCAAGAGTGCCGGTTTGGAAACGATTTTCCGTCGTGGTCCGGCGGGCACTAAAAAATGCTTGCGTTGCCGCATAGGTTCCGGCACCAAGCGTTGCCAATACTAAAACACTGATCAGTATTCTGGTACGAGTATTCATATATAACTACTAAACTAGTAATACTAGTTATTACACACTAAATCAGTGCAATGTCAAGTTTTCGTAGGTAAAATAGATATATCTAATACGTATTAGATCATACTATATACTGTTCTATTGCATCTACCACTCGGTGGATATCTTTTTGGGTTATGTGAAATCCCAGGGGAAGAAACAATACGCTTTTATTTTTAGACCATGGTGAATCAGGAAATCCAAACCATACGATACAGTCCTGCTCATGCAGGTATTCGATAAATCGTTCGTCTGGTGGGCGTTTAAAACCCAATGGATAGACGCGTAACTTACCATAATCCTCCTCATCAATTTTTACTTTATACAACACTTGTTTGTGGTCTTGTATAAGGGGCGTCAGTGCTTCTTCATAAGCCCGGACCTGATTAATTTTCATCCGAGATACTTTTGCAAAATTGATGTGGTCAAATATAAAAGGGATTCCTGGAAGGCCACGATGG
>JANLHK010000058.1 GCA_024653645.1 Candidatus Roizmanbacteria bacterium
ACAGCCCTGCAGATGTTGCAGCTAATGATTTGAAGATTGACGATACCGTTAGAAAGTATCTTAAGGAAACGCCGATTGATCGTATTAAACCAGCTGCCAAGTGGTTGTTTACCACGCCTCAAGGACGTCTTTTGCTCTATGCCTCACTAGCAGCAGGAGCAGGAGGTTTATACTGGCTTAATTATAATACGGTAAATGCCGCGGTAGGTAGTGCTGCTACCTGGGTTGCAGATAAAGCAACTGGTGCTTATGGGGCCATTAAAGACGCAATTATGGGTGCAGATGTTACAAAAACTACCTTCGGTGGCTTTATCCCAATAAGTTCTACTGAACATGTTCCTGGGGCTATAGAAAACGCAACCAACTGGTGGCAGAATACCGCACAACCGGCGATAGGTACCGCAGCACAAAAAACGGGTGAGTTTGCCTTTGGCAATGCTGACACAGGAGCCAGGGGAGCTCTCTATAATGCAGCCTATACGGTACGTGCTATACCACCCACGGTTGAAATGGCAGGAAGGCAAGCAGCCGAACCCAATAGCCCCATATTAATGGGATTGGGAGCTACGGTTGAAACCGCAAAGGCAGTAGCAAGCGAAATAAGTAAGGGTTGGCAAGATGCCGCAAAATTAGTCCCGGTACCACTGCCTTAAAATTTCTCGCACTTTTTTTCTAATCCGTGTATAGTTATTTCATATGGCGGCATTTGATGTGGTACAAATCCAGCGTGATCTCGCTGAATTGCTCATTAGTGAGATTGAGCAAGGGAAGCGTACGTTTGAGGTAACTGAAGAGATTGTAGAGTTTATGACGTCGTTGTTTCCCACCATTACCACCTACCAATCAGCGATAGACCTTATGAATAGCCTTAGTAGGGATTGGGAGGTTGACACCAGCCAATTAATCGGCAAATATACAGGATATGTTATGGAGGATACACACAAAGCCGTAGACACTCAGGAAATGGATGTTATAAAAGACAAGTTGCGCGCCCTTGCCAATGGTTAATACCACTGATAAGGCGGTTGAAATAGGAGCTACTCAGCTTGCTGGAGGGCTTATTAGCCGTGAGGTTCTAACTCAAGAAGTTGACAATACGCTTTCTCCTTACGCCAGAGCAGCTGCAGCGGAAGCACGCAAGATCGCCGAAGGTCCGCAAGAGCAAGATCCACTGCGCGGGCTACGAAGAAAAGAAAAAATTCCTAACTTTAATCAGGTCAAAGTTCAAGAAACAGTAACCGAACAACTGGGTGATTTTACCGCTCAACTGAATGCACTTGAACCAGCAATAAAAAGCGAAGATGACAGTAAAGGAAAAGAAAAAAAGGCAAAGTGGGAAAAGGTATCCGCAATAGCAAAAACGATCGCCATTATTAAATCTCCAGCAGATTTTGATGCCTATTCTAGGGATAATCGAGTACAACTCGATCACTTTCTTGACGGAATGATTGGCTATATGTCAGATGCGTATCCTGCATATCAGGAATTTTTTAAGGATAAAACTCCACAAGCTAAGCGTACCGCTATTCAAGGCTGTTTTCAAAGTCAGGAATTTATCGATAAAATACGTCTAAAGCTTGATGAGGCACTTAAAAGTAAAACGGGGCTTTCTCTCCACAAAGAAAAATTAAGGCATGAAAGCGACATTGATACGGCTATTTTAGGACTTGAGCATGGATTGAAGTCATTGAGTGAGCATGGAAATGCCATCCCACAAGAGGCTCTCGATAAAATAAGAGATGAGTTTAATAATCCCGAAGCGGATTTAAAACTAACTTCTGTTTATATTCAGGGTTATCTTGAAACCATTATTAGCCGTATGGTGTCCCAGGAATTACGGGATGCGCAGCGAGAAGTAAGGGAATTTGATGCCAAGGGCCGCGCAAATGCCTCTAAAGACATGAGGGAAGATATACAAGCTCGCTTCAATAGGCTGTTTAGTACTCATATGGCCGCGGTAATACGGACAATTGATACCATTAATGAAAAAAGAAAACTTATCAAAGACCTTGATACATCAATGAAAGATACGGCTAAGGCATTTGAACGTAGCATTCTGGATATAGGTGGAAGTGTGATGGCTGACTATATAGACTCAAAAGTTGCTGGTGCTGGCGAGAGGATTAAAAAAGCCGTGGGTGAGGCAAAAACAAAAGATGAGGGACTGGTAGGCGACATACTGGAGAATGTTGACAGCGCCTGGAAGAAGCACAAAACCAGCCGGCACGGCATCACTACCGCTACTATTGATACATCCCAGGTTCGGACAGCGTTCCAATTACTGCGCAGTGACTCATCAAACTTACGTGAGGTAATGGGCTATGTTCTTGATAATGCAGAAATTACGCGCGATCAGCGTGAAGCAATGAAACGCTTAATTAAAGATGATCCCGAGAATCCAGCGGTTAAAACTATGCTGACCTCAACCGCCTCACTCATTGTGCGCGACTACATTCAGACCGGCGGAAAACTTGATGAGGCAGAACTTATGGCTATTGGAAAATCTAAAGAGCATGGATGGCTCAAAGACATTCTAGTTACCGGTATGCAAATGGAGCCGGAGGCTGAAGAGACTATTCGCAGCATATATGGCGATGAGGTTACAAAAGTTTTAAGGGAAAAGCGCGAATGGCCCGATTTATGGGAATGGCTGCAGGACAATGTAACCGTTAAAGGTATTTTGCAGATCCTACTAATTGCATTGGGCTTGTGGGGTGGCGTTTCGGTACTGGCTCCCGGCTTGCTGGGAGGGTTGCCCACTATTCAGAGTGCGGCAAGTGCCGTGGGGGCAACGGCAATTAATTTAGCGGGTAGATTACCGAATGGCGAACCGAGAATTAATATTCCATTAGGAGTACCAAAACCTTCAGGCACTCATTAAAAAATATAGTAGTATGAATATATGCAACCAGTAACAGCACAAGAAATAGAAGCGCTTAAGCGTCAATTAGTTGAATGCATGGCATCAGCCCTAGAAGAGGGAATAATAGAAGTGGAAGATAGTAAAAAATCTGCTCAGTTTATTTTGGATAATTTATCATCTCCCAATCTTTCTGAACAGCAAATAGTAGCACTATTAACAACTATGTCTGCTCAATGGCCTGCCTATGAGTCGGCTCGTAAGGCATTTCAGTCACGAGCAATGAAAACTGAAGATACCGGCAAAATTGAGGAACTTAAACAACGGCTTCAGGCATTGACAGCCCCTACTGTTAGTTCATAATGTAATCAAATGGCAGAAGCAGCAATAAATGCAACAAAAATTCCAACTCCAGGCTTTAGAGCTGTTGAAGTAATTGGTTCATCAGGCAAAGTTGATTTTGCTGAGCGAGCAAAAAAAGCACAAGGGCAAGACAGAGTTGCTGCCATTAATGCCGCTGCTCGTATTGAGCAGGCACGGTCTTTGAGGGCACATCTAGCCAGTGGAAGGGAAGGGTACAACATGGACGCGGTATTGGCAAAAATGGCGGGGAAAGAGGTAAATAGTGAAGATTCTTTTAAGACCGAAAGAGCGGGAATGCAAACAGCCCTTACTAATGTTGGTGGGATTGAAGAGCAGGCAAACACTAATAATAACGGTGAATATAAACGTCTTGCGGAGGATGCCCGTCGAAATATCACGAATGCTATGGATTTGACGAGCGGAATGGAATTGTTGCGCATCACTCAAGGGACAGAGTTACCTCAAACCTTTAATTGGAACACTCCAGAAGGAAGAAAACCATTAGCGAATGCATTGGGTATTCCTACTGAAGGTAGTGACCAGGCGCAATTAGATGCCGCCATTCATCAGCGGTTAATACAATTAGCTACTGATCACGGCATTGACGTGAATGAAGCTCCCGCAGCAGCTGGAGATCCTCCTGGTGCACCAAAGACTGAACAGCGGCTGGTGGAGGAACTGAATGGGCGTATCGATCGTGCTATCGATTTAACCGTTACCGGTCCGGTGGGCACCATTGTTCAGGATGAGCTTAAAGAATTAGGTTTTACAAAGGATAATACTGCCCTTACCAAAGATGTTATTGCGCAGTTATTGGCAAATCCCAGCATGCGAGCAAAAGTCTACGATTTAATTACTAAATCTGAAGTAAAAAAAATAGGTGCCTTTGCCGCCAGCGTCATTGTAAATCTGGATGAAAACGATGCGGCAGTACAGGCACTTCCTGCCGACCAGAAAACAGCTCGGATTGAGGCATTACGTAAACTCAAGACGTCTCTTGAGGGCTCGGATAATCTTGAAAATGTTGCTTCTAAGGCGGCTTCTGAACATGTCAAGGAAGTAAATGCCAGTGTCGACCAGGGATTTGAAAAGTATCTTACTGAAGTTAAAGACACTAATTTAGCAGCGCTTATGGCCAGGTGGCGAGACGTGAGTTATGATGAGACTGGAAAAGTGAGTATTGACAAGAGGACTGCGCGAGCCAACATGCGCCAGGACTTAACCACTATTTTGCGACATCCCGATAACGATTTGGGCTTGAAGATTGTTATTGCCCGCTCTATAGCAGAAAGTAATACTGAAAGTGGTATTGTGTTGGCTGATAGTTATGATTCTATTGATGATTTACGAAAAGAGTGTGGACCAGCATATGCTGCCGTAGAGCAAATATATGAGCAGCATGCCAATGAGATTAAGGGAAAGATGTTTCAACGGTTTGTTGGGTTGCGGGGCATGAGTGATGTAGGTCTTATAAACGCTTTTGGAGAAGGAGGGCTCTATTTTAATAGAAGGGCACTCGAGGGATTGGCTACGTACTTTGGAGACGTTCCGGAAGAATTCTTAAGGAAGAATCCTGAGGCTCAAAAATTACTTAAGAGAATCGATAAGTCGAGGATGGAAAACCTAGAAGGATGGCAGAAATTTGGACTCTGGTTGCTGCTGGGATTGGTAGTCGCTGGTGGTGCTGCAGCTACGGCTGGTGTTGCGGGACTTGGTGCAGCGGGAGCTGCTGGGGCAGCAGGAATAACAGGATTAACAGAGGCGAGTATTGGAGCAACAGCGTACAATATAGAACAGCGTCACAACCCCTAATAAATTTTCATCATTTTTTACAGTTTTACGATCTGTCCCGGAATAGCATGTTGAAAATATTTTCGTGCTCCCAAAAAGGGAAGCTGTTCCCATACGCCTATCTCAAGCAGGGGATCGTCCGGTGAACCGGATGAGCCGGGGGCAATGACCAGCGCACCAGGCTGAAAGCCAAACAGATTATCTGTGTAGAAGGCTTTGGTGGTCGTATCGCCAACGGTCACTGATACCGTGCTTCCAATGACGTGTTTCCCTTTCATAAATGAGTGAGGAATGGTGGTTTTCAGCGTTCCAAAGCTGTCGATATGTCCGACATAGAAATCAGTCAATGCCGGAATGGCATCCTGGTGCAGATCTTCAAGTTCCATCGTGTCATCCTGTTCCATCATAAGCAGCGCCATCAGGCGCATATACAGGTCACGGGAACGCAACTGCGCCCCTTCATGCAGATTGGGATACTTATACAGATAGGCTATTTCGGTGCGGATCATAGAAAAGCTGTAACCGGCATTGGGTCCACAGATCCACGCGCCGCTGCGATGCTTCATAAGTAGGAATGGTGAGGCAGTATTAAGATTGGTGCGGGCATCAGTACTGACAAATACTACCAGGTTATTCGGATCACCCCAGTGTTCCTCAGTAATGAGAATCTGTTTCAGAAGATAGCTGCTATTAATGGTATTGGGGGAAGAAGAAACAAAGGAAATGGAAGTGGGAGCATGCCCGTTCAGATGGCCCAGAAGGGTACTGCGCAGCTCTTGAACCGTCAGGGAATCATTGGCATAGTCTGCGATCAGAATGGCATTTTTCATGGCTGTACGGGCGGCGTTGGAGTTGTACGACGCTTGATATACCAAATGATGCCTCCAATACCACACAGCAACAACAGGGTTACTACCAGCTGTATAGCTCGCGCCACCAATCCTTGCTGCTCTTTTTGTTGAGCGGTCTCATCTGATGATGGTGTTGGTGATCCATTCGCACCTGCCGGAGTAGGGAATATCATGCGCCCTTGCTCATCCAGGGTACGAATGGGTGAGTTGATGCTATCAATCGTAGCGGTTGATTCATCAAACAGGTTCACACCTGCCTCTTTCATATACTCACTATTGTTTTCGGCAAACGAGGCGGTGGTCATACTGGATACCGGCGTACCGTCTTCGTCAGCAATCAGAAGTGCAAATTCAGTCTGAGGTACTAGGCTGGAGGGGATTTTGATAAATCCGTTCTCATCGGCCTGAATCGTCAGGACATTTTTATTATTCAGAGAAGGAATAGCCAGACGGACCTCAGCATTTTTCAGTATTTCCTTATCAACCGTAATATATCCTTCAATGAATTCAGGTACGGGATACAATAACACGGGCACACTGCGATCCGGAGGCTGTTGCGTGAGGGCACCTGTTTTTAAGCCATACACTCCTTTGGGCTTAATAGCAACCAATTCAAGGGGACGTAACGGATCAATTTTTGTTTTGGAAACCTCAATAGTGAATACGCCATAATTATTAGCTATAGCACTTGCCACTCTTGAAACACCTACATATACCTCTAAATTAAGTTTGGGGTGGGTAACCGTACCGAATATGGTCTGGTTGCCACTGGGCTGACGTACAATTATCGAGCTTAATATCTTCGGTCGTATACTGGTGGCTTGCGCGCTACTGCTGGGCATAACGGGTACATCACGATGTTCAATCGCACCAAGCTGAACAATGGGGTCGCCAGTATACAGATTCGTGTATAGGTTGGTTTCTGCCAGTCGCGTTGACAGATTGGTTATTTCAACGCTTGAAAGAGGGAAGCGGTATTGGGATTTCTTGATGCCGAGGAAATAGGTGCCATCCTCAACATAAAAGGCAAAATGTCCATCTTCGCTGGTATTAAATGGATTTTTCCGAACTTGGGGGCTTTCGGGGTATGCACTGCGGTCTTCACGCAATAAACTCACCAGAGCTCCCGATAAAGGTTCAAGGGTTAGAGCATCAAATACGGTCCCCTCAGGGTCCCAATAGATGGCGGTGCATTCATTTGAGTTGCCCTCAGTAACTTCAATCTGTGCCAGTTTGTTGCCGGGATTATCGCCAATCGCGGTTGACCGTACGCTATATTCCTGAAAGGCGAAAAAGAAGTGATTTTTTTTGTCCTCGCTATAGCTGTGCACTTGGGGGATGTTGACGTTTCCATTTCCATCAGTCACCAGTGTTGTTTCGGTTTTAAGCTGAAATTCTTTGCCAATCGTAGGGATTTCTTCCCCCTGCACACTCTGACAAAGGGGAGCGCCATCCATATCAGTCGCACAGACCCAGTTGTTGTCAATATTGCGCCATAACTCAAAAGGAGTATTGGGCTTGAGGCCGGTCCCTGTTAATCGTACGGTATGTTCAGAGTCGTCACCGAGCTGCTGGTACGAAAGACAATAATTGCGGACTGCCTCAGGAACATTAGTGTCGAGATTGGTATTAACTTCGTTTATTTGCGCATACAGCGGGGGTACAACGATGAATAAGAATATACCGATACCGGTTAATAACCACTTCATACATAAAATGTACGAAAGTATTGCGTTTCTTGCAAGGGTACTTGCCATTTGTCCAGCGCAACTGGACTACCTGCGACATACCCAACGAAGTCTTGATTGCACATAAGAATGGAGTGGTATAGTATGAATGTATGCGATTCAGATTTGTAGTAATGGCCCTCGTTGCCGTGTTGTTCTTTAGTATGGTTCCTGTGGTGCAAGCAACCAGTTATACCATTGTTGCACCGGCAGGTGAATTGGTCCGTGATCAAGAGTATGACTTTACCGTTAATGTGAATACTGACGGTGCAAGTATGACAACCGGAAGCGCAAAGGTTACCTATGAAAGTCAGTATCTACAATATATATCAACGACACCCGGTGATTTTTTTGGTACGGTTGATGCGACGCCCGGCACCAGCATTGTAGACTTGGTGGGGACTAATACTGCCGCCAAGTCGGGAAGCGGGAGTTTCGCTGTGATCCGTTTCAAGCTTATTGCTGATTCACCCGGCAGCACTGAATTGTGTACCGTGGCGGAAGTGCCGACAACCACACCTACGACGGTTGTACCCACAACCACCACGATGAGTTGTTTTGATACCTGCTCAGTGAGTGGAACAGCATGCCCCAGTGGTATGTCCTGTGTTGATGTCAACGCCGGCACTGGTGCGGCATCATTGTACCGATGTGTACTGCAGACGAGCTCAAATTGTGGTTCAAGCGATCAAGCATGTTGGTGTGGTAATCCCACCGCAACACCCGCAGCCATAGCAGCCTCAGGCATCACGACCGGTATGATTATTGGTGCCTCAGCTTTTGTACTCATTAGTATTGGGCTTCTCACGCTCTTTGTACTATAATTCCTCTACGCAATAGGGCCTGTAGCTCAATTGGTAGAGCGCCGCATTCGCATTGCGGAGGTTGGGAGTTCAAGTCTCCTCAGGTCCACTACACATGACCGAAGAACAGAAACGCAGAAAAATGTATGCACTGGTTCGTATTGGTATTGCGTTGGGCGTGTTGGGGGTATGTGTACTCGTGATGCTGAGTCTACGTCCTTTATTTGAGCGTAAAGGAGTAATGCCGATAGCGAGTTATTGGTATAGCCGCCTGTATCCACCCGCTATTTCTTCAGATTGTACCCGGTGCCGTTCACAGGAGGAACGAATCAGGCAACTCGAGGAGGATAATAAGCAGCTGCGCCGCGAGCTTGGTACCATTCCGGAAAAATCAGATATGCTGCCCGCACACGTAATATGGATACAGGGAAGCCATTACACCCTTGCATTTGAGGAAACTGAAAAAAGCTCACTCATCAAAAAAGGAACACCGGTGATTATCGGATCAGTACTTATGGGTACGGTGCTGCGCCATTCATCAACTATGGTTATTATGCAGTCGGTTCATGACAGTAACTACAAGGGCCACGCTAAAACCGAGGCGGGGGTGCAGGGAGAATTGATTGGTGATTTTGGCCAGGAGTTGACCTTCCGTTTCCCGATTGGTGCAAAGGTGGTAACAGACCAGCGGGTCTATGCCGTATTTCCGGAGCGAGGCTGGCAATTTTTGGTGGGTACGATTAATGTGGTCAGCAATGATCGCTCAAAGCCGTTTCAGGATGCCCAGGTGGCGACAGTGCCTTATAATCCGCAAGATAAACTGTTGTTTATGCCCCTATGATCGAGTTCGTGCTTATGAGTATACTGGTGGGTGGATTAACTATTCTGGTTCCCCGTTTTATCTATCTGTTTATATGGGCCCTACTGCACTTATCCATACAAAAACCCATTCTGTCAATGGTATCGGCCGTGCTGGTCGGGCTGTCGTTTGATGTGTTCCATGTCTTGCCCATGGGCCAGATGGCATTGTTTTTGCTGTGCACGGTTGGTTTCTTTGAGCTGTATGGCACGGTGTTTCATAATAAAAATATATTGTTTGTCAATATATATGCATTTTTGTTTAGCATACTGGGCTATGTGATTTTGGAAGAGCCAATAACTTTTACGTTTTTTTTACTCTATGCGGTGGTGGCAGTGCTGATGAGCAGTCTGGTTGCGCGAAGGCCATCGGGCACCGTATAATACTTGGGCAGCAATGAGGAGCGGGTCGTTAGCTCAGTTGGTTAGAGCGCAGTCCTGATAAGACTGAGGTCCCTGGTCCGAGTCCAGGACGACCCACCTAGTATCGTTGTCTTCCCACTTCATCTATCCAGGAGTTTGGTATATGAGGAAAAAATTCGTCCAGTCCGTATGAAGCAATGAGCAGCCGTACTCGGTCCTGCATAACCGGATTCTGTTTTCCATAAAAAACTGATGCTGCTCGAGCGTGCCACGCCATTTGATAGCGCAATTGGTCCTGGCTATCAGAATCAGGAGCGTGTAATACCATTTGTTCATCATCAACCAGCGCACGCACATTATAATCAGGAACTTGAGTAAACAACTCCATCAAGGGAACAACAGCAAAGGCAACGGCAGATGCAGGGGCATCGACCTGAAGAGGAACCTGTTCGGTCTCCAAATTCATTACTAGTAAAGTATATACCTTTGTGCTAATCTCAATTTCTGTATGCAACTCCGTAATTTTCTTATCATCATTGGTGCTGCAGTAGGGGCGGGCATATTTGCGCTTCCCTCAACACTGGTGAACACCGGTTATGTGCCGTTTGCCCTGTTATTGGTGGGCATTGCTCTGGCTATGGGGTGGGTAAACTATGCCTATTACCAGGTCGTTGTGCGTAGCAACAGCCGGCATCAGCTTCCGGGGTATGTGCTGAGGACGCTGGGTGTGCGCTGGTCAGCGGTAGCCAGCGTATTGTTGCTGGGTTCTACGGTTGGGGCATTGCTCGCATACCTCAGTTTAGGAGGTGAGTTTGTGAATAACCTCAGTGGCACCTCCTCACCGATCGGAACCGGTATTTTTTTTGCTGCCATTGCCGTTCCATTTCTGGCCATGGGCAGATCGCTTGAGTTATGGGACTATGTGTTTAGCACCTTAAAAATAGTGTTGTATGTAGTTCTGATTATGGTGGGAATAGCAGTGATTATCCCAGGATATCCCTCACTGGCTACCAGCCGGGAAGCATTTGCACCCCACGTACTGTATGGTTTCGGGCCCATTCTGTTTTCATTAACCGCGTTTTCCATAGTACCGGAGTTAAAACGGACCCCACACGGAGTCAGCAAAACTATTGCCTACGCACAAATCAGCATGAGTATTCTGTACCTGGCCTTTGCTCTGCTGTTTGCCGGCGTTATTTTGGGAGATGGGTCCATTACTATCAATGGCTGGCTGCGTCGCTTAGTGGATGGCGCAGGACTGATTTCGGTGTATACCCCATCACTCATGTTCAGCTGGGTAGGGTACGACCTGTTTACTAAGGATTTAGGTTTTAAACCGTTTCATGCAAAGTTGCTCATTATTGCCATACC
>JANLHK010000071.1 GCA_024653645.1 Candidatus Roizmanbacteria bacterium
GATCAGGATAAATAATGGGTGGGGAACCAGTACTTTTGTGCATTCCTCAATTAATTGAGGGAAAGACTGGGGAAAATCCCACAATTGACCTTGTGGACCATGCCCATACACCGGTGGGTCCATAATAATGGCGTCATATGTTTGTCCGCGGCGAGCCTCCCGTGAAACAAATGACAGTGCATCATCAAGTATCCAACGTATGGCTGTATCACTGACCCTTGATAATGCTTGGTTTTCCCGCGCCCAGGTCATACTGGGTTTGGAAGCGTCCACATGGGTTACATGAGCCCCTGAGGCAGCACATACCAATGATGCCATGCCGGTATAGGCAAATAAATTGAGTACACGAGGGGCTGACTGTTGAGACGCATGAATGGTGTCCTGCATCCATTGCCACTGTACGTGCTGCTCGGGAAATATGCCCGTATGTTTAAACGGAGTAAGACGCAGGCTAACGGTAAACTTGTTCCAGTGGATATGCCAGGGCTTGGGTAGCTCTTTTATGATGCGCCATGATTCTTTTTTCTGCTGTTCATCATCGGAGGCGGTAAATACCGCGTGTGCTGATTGCCAGAGCTCTTCTGGTTGGCGGGGATGCCACAAGGCTTGCGGGTCAGGGCGATCTAGTATAACGGCCCCAAAGCGCTCAAGGCGTTTTCCATTGCCTGAGTCCAGCAATGCATAATCTTCCCATCCTGCTGTTTGTAGTATGTCCATAATTGTGTTAGCGTGCAACGCCAAACGAACTGGTGAGATTATAAATCGGGGTCAGCACGGAAACAACCAGGAATCCGACACCGATACCCAACACCACCAGTACCAGCGGTTCAATTAAGGTAGTGGCTGCTTTTACGGCTAATTCTGTTTCCATTTGAAAATAGCGTGAAAGACGCATCAGGGTATCATCCAACTGCCCTGTTTTTTCACCGACTGATGTCATCTGCACGAATATATCGGGAAAGACATTTTCGTCGGTCAGCGCGTCTCCCAATGAAACACCGCGTTCAACATTTTTCTGTACGTTGCCGAATGCCGCTTGATACACTAAATTATCTGAGGTGTTGGTGACGATACTCAATGCCTCAAGCAGTGGTACGCCTGAGGAAAGGAGTATAGACAGTGTACGGGTAGATTCAACCAGAACTGATTGCTGAATAATTTTTCCAAATACCGGAATGCGCAAGGTCAGGCCGTCAATATGTTTACGCACCTTTTCACGCTTAATCAGAATGCGTGCATAAATAGCTCCACCGATGGTTGCGATAATAATAAACGGCCAGTATTGTTGTGAGAAATGGGATATAGCAATAATGATCTGCGTTGACAGCGGAAGATCAATATTAAAGTTATTGTACAGATCAAGGAGTTGGGGCAACACGAATGTCATTAAAACGAATCCAACGACCATCATACCCAGAACGACGATAATCGGGTAGATAAGCGCATTGACCACCTTACCGCGAAACTCTCTAGATTTCTCCAGATTTTCAGCCAGACGCATCAACACATCATCAAGTTTACCGGATGATTCACCAGCGCGGATAAGGGCAATATAAAAATTTTGAAACGTGTCAGGAAATTCCTTAAGCCCATCAGAAAAACTACCTCCGCTTTTAATGCGATCCTGAATGCGTACTGCTATACCGTGATAGCGCGGATCCCGATTCTGACGGATAATAATACTCAATGCGTCCACGATGCTTAACCCGGCATTGATCATGATACCGAGCTGTCGGGTGAAATCGACTAATTGACCAAAGCTCAGTTTCAGCTTGGTTTTAGCCAGGTACTGGTAGTAGTAATCACCAACCGTATGTTTCTCTTGGATTGAGACAATGAGATATCCTTTATCCTTCAGAAGGCGTATGGCCTCTTCCTTGGTACTGGCTTCAAATGTTCCCTTATTTATTCTGCGCGACTTGTCTGAAACGGTGTATTCAAACAGCATGGATTATTTCAGTAACTCTGCCATAAGTTTTGGCCGTGAGGAATAGGTAAGCGCGTTTTCGTAGCTAATGCGTTTTGCAAGGGCAAGCTCACGAAGGTATTTTTCAAACAAGATCATACCTTCCTCACTGGACGTTTGAATGACGTTATCGATCTGATGCGTTTTTCCTTCTCTGATAAGCGCTGAGACCGCTGAGTTATTGAGCAGTATCTCACAGGACACTACTCGTCCCGAATCATCGGCCTTGGGTATAAGCTTCTGGCTGATAATAGCACGCAGTACTGAAGACAATTGACTTCGTACCTGAATTTGTTGCTCTTCGGGAAATACGTCCAAGATACGGTCAATGGTAAGGGCTGCCGTACTGGTATGGAGTGTGGAAAAAACCAAATGTCCGGTTTCAGCCAATGTCATAACCGTTGAAACCGTTTCATAGTCACGCATTTCACCAATAACAATGACATTGGGATCTTGTCGCAAAACCGCACGCAGAGCATTAGGAAACGAATGAGTATCACGCTTCACCTCACGTTGAGAAATAATGGATTTGCCCATAGGATACACAAATTCAATGGGATCTTCTATTGTCACAATGTGACTGTTTCTGGTCATATTGATTTCATTTAATAATGAAGCTAGTGTGGTTGATTTTCCTTCGCCGGTTTGCCCAGTAATCAGTACCAGACCGTCATGGTATTGTGAGAATTTATGGACAATTGACGGCAAGCTTAACTCCTCAATAGTGGGTATGTTCTGGGGGACTAATCGAAGACTCACTGCCATATTGCCCCGTTCATAATAGGCATTGGCACGGAACCGTGATACATCAATCGCAATACTTAAATCCAACTCTTTATTCAGGTAAAAGGTATCCTGCTGTTATTTGGTCGTGAAACTGACAAAAAAACGATTAACGTCGAGCGCGGTTACGGTCGGATAGTCAATTAAGGGGTACAGTTTTCCATAAATGCGCAATGTAGGATGGTAACCCACATTCATATGAAGATCACTCGCTTTGCGTGTGATCACTTCTCTCAGAAGCTCAGCAGGATCGTTCTGTACATTGTGTTCCATGGGTTTGTTAC